>DATIVM010000234.1:0-3262 GCA_035465975.1 Usitatibacter sp. | reverse complement strand
GACCGCGCGGCGGGCAAGCCCACGTACACGAGCCTCATGAGCCTTTCCGACGCGAGGGATCTCGCGCAGGAGCTGCTCGGCGAGGCGCGCGAGGCGCTCTCCGCGTTCGACGCCCGCGCGGGGCGCCTGCGCGAGATCGCGGAATTCATCGTGCAGCGCCGGCGTTAGAATCCGGACATGGGCTCCTATCCGCTCCTCGAGTCGATCGGCGATCCCGCGCAGCTGCGGCGCCTCGACCGCAAGCAGCTTCCGGAGCTCGCCGCGCAGCTGCGCTCGTTCATCCTCGAGTCGGTCTCCGCGACCGGCGGCCACCTCTCCGCGAACCTCGGCACGGTGGAGCTCACCATCGCGCTGCACTACGTGTTGCGCACGCCGGAGGACCGGCTCATCTGGGACGTGGGCCACCAGACGTACGGCCACAAGATCCTCACCGGCCGGCGCGAGGGCATGCGGCGCCTGCGCCAGAAGGGCGGCATCGCGGGGTTCCCGCGGCGCGAGGAAAGCCCCTACGACGCGTTCGGCACCGCGCACTCCTCCACCTCCATCTCGGCGGCGATCGGCATGGCCGTCGCAGCGCGCCAGCTCGGGAACGACCGGCGCGTGGTGGCGGTGATCGGCGACGGGGCGCTCACCGGCGGCGAGGCGTTCGAGGCGCTCAACAACGCGAAGCAGGCGAACGCCAACGTGATCGTGGTCCTCAACGACAACGACATGTCGATCTCGGAGAACGTGGGCGCGCTCAACAACTACCTCGCGAAGCTCATGTCGGGCCGCTTCTACGCGGCCACGCGGCGCACCGCCGAGAAGGTGCTCTCGGTCACACCGACCATGAAGGAGCTCGCCAAGCGCTTCGAGGAGCACGCGAAGGGCATGCTCACGCCCTCGACGCTCTTCGAGGAGTTCGGCTTCAACTACACCGGGCCCATCGACGGCCACAACCTCGACGTCCTCATCGACACGCTGAACAACGTGAAGCGCCTCGAGGGGCCGCAGTTCCTGCACGTCGTGACGCGCAAGGGCCACGGCTACAAGCTCGCCGAGGACGATCCGATCGCCTACCACGGCCCGGGCAGGTTCGATCCGGGCATCGGCCTCGTGAAGCCGAAGCCCGCGGCGGACGGCCGCCCGCGCCCGACCTACACGCAGGTCTTCGGCGACTGGCTCTGCGACATGGCGCGGGCCGACCCGCGGCTCATCGCGATCACGCCGGCGATGCGCGAGGGCTCGGGGCTGGTGCGCTTCTCGCACGAATTCCCGGATCGCTACTTCGACGTCGGCATCGCCGAGCAGCACGCGGTCACGTTCGCCGCGGGGCTCGCCGTCGAGGGGCTCAAGCCCGTGGTGGCGATCTACTCCACGTTCCTGCAGCGCGGCTACGACCAGTTCATCCACGACGTGGCGCTGCAGAACCTCCCGGTGGTCTTCGCGCTCGACCGCGCGGGGCTCGTCGGCGCCGACGGCCCGACCCACCACGGCGCCTTCGACTTCTCGTACCTGCGCTGCATTCCCAATGTCACCGTGATGGCGCCCGCCGACGAGAACGAGTGCCGCCAGATGCTCTACACCGCCTTCACGCTCGATGCGCCGAGCGCCGTGCGCTACCCGCGGGGCAGCGGGCCCGGCGTCGAGGTGCAGGCGGAGATGAAGGCGCTCGCCATCGGGCGCGGGGAAGTGCGGCGCGAAGGCAAGCGCATCGCGATCCTCGCCTTCGGCTCGATGCTCAGGCCCGCCCTCGAGGCCGCCGGCGACCTCAACGCGACCGTCGCGAACATGCGCTTCGTGAAGCCCCTCGATCGCGATCTCGTGTTCCGCCTCGCCACGAGCCACGAGCTCGTCGTGACCGTGGAGGAGAACGTCGTCGCGGGCGGCGCGGGCTCGGCGGTGGAGGAGGCGCTCGCCGATGTCGGCCTCGCCGTGCCGGTCCTCGCGCTCGGGCTGCCCGACCGCTTCGTCGAGCACGGCGACCACGCGCAGCTCCTCGCCGATTGCGGACTGGACGCGTCGGGGATCGCGAAGTCCGTTCGCGAGCGGCTCGGGCGCGCGGAGCGCGCCGGCAAGGCCGCGTGAAACGAGCTTGGGCCGCGGGCGGACCGATCCGGTAAGCTACGCGCCGTCGAATTCCCTGCAAGAGAAAGGCAACCGATGAAACGCATCCTTCTAGCCGCCGCGTTCCTCCTCGCCGCGGGCATGCTCCAGGCCGCCGACGTTGCGCCCATTCCGAAGCCGCAGTGCGAGGCGCCCCAGGCGCCGGGGCCGGCGATGCGCAGCGACGAATTCGCGATGAAGCGCTTCAAGCGCGAGAGCAAGCGCTACGAGGAATGCATGAAGGCCTACGTCGACGAGCACCAGGCGATCGCCAAGGCCAACTTCGACGCGGCGAACGCCGCGGCCGACCAGTACAACAAGGCGGTGCGCGAAATCAACGAGCAGCTGAAGAACTAGCTTCGGCTACTTCACCACGCTGCGGTCCTGGCCGAAGAGGACCTTGCGCTCCTCTTCGGTCCGGATACCTCCCGCGCCCGGGTTCACCTTCTTCACCAGCGCGTAGGCCCGCGCGGTCGCCGGTCGCGCCCTGATCGCCGCCTGCCAGCGCTTGAGGTTCGGGAAGTCGTCGATGTTCTGTCCCTGCCGGTCGGGAATGATCCACGGGTAGCACGCCATGTCCGCGATCGTGTACTCGCGTCCCGCGATGAAGTCGCGGCCCGCGAGGCGCTTGTCGAGCACCGCGTAGAGCCGCGAGGTCTCCTTCACGTAGCGGTCGATGGCGTAGGGGATCTTCTCCGGCGCGTAGTGCGCGAAGTGGTGGTTCTGCCCCGCCATGGGGCCGAGGCCGCCCATCTGCCACATCAGCCACTGCAGCGCCTGCACCTGGCCGCGCAGGTCCTTCGGGATGAACTTCCCGGTCTTGCCGGCGAGGTAGAGCAGGATCGCGCCCGACTCGAAGACGCTGATCGGCGCTCCGCCATCGGCCGGCGCGTGGTCGACGATCGCGGGGATGCGGTTGTTGGGGGAGATGCGCAGGAACGCCGGATCGAACTGCTCGCCCTTGCCGATGTTCACCGGCTTGAGGCGGTACTCCAGGCCGGCTTCCTCGAGGAAGAGGGTGATCTTGTGCCCGTTCGGGGTGGTCCAGTAGTACAGGTCGATCATGGTCTTCCTCCGCCGCCGATTATGCCGCAGGAGCGCCCCGCGCTCACCGTCCCAGGGGGCCCACGTCGCAGCGCTTGTACTGGTCGGGCCACGGCATCTCCACGCCCAGCGC
>DATIVM010000233.1:0-4140 GCA_035465975.1 Usitatibacter sp. | reverse complement strand
TCCCCGCTCGATGCCCTTGGAGCAGCCGACGACGATCGCCCCGCGCCGCAGCGCCGGGCGCATCGCCCCCGCCACGCTTCGCACGTGCTGCGCCGGCGCGGCCATGAGCACGATCTGCGAGGCGCCGGCCGCCTCGGCGAGGTCGCCCGTCGCGCGGATGCCCTGGACGAGCCGCGTGTCGGGCAGGAAATGGGGATTCGCCCGGTCGGCGTTGATCGTCGCCACCACCTCCGGCTCGCGCGCCCAGAGGAGGACCTGGTGCCCGGCGCGCGCGACGACGCACGCCATCGCGGTGCCGAAAGCGCCGCCGCCGATGATCGAAACGGATGCCATGGCCGCATGCTAAGCGACGGATCGGACGGACTTTTGACCGGGATCACATGCGCCACCCATGGCGGGCCTACATTGCCTTGGGAACTTTCCAGGGAGGACGCCATGGTCCCTCGCATCCGCACGCTCGCAACCGCCATCGCATGCAGCGCAATGCTCGCCGCCGGGAGCGCGCTCGCGCAGCCGGTCGAGGACGAGCTCGTCCTCATCACGCCCGTCGCGAAGACGCTCACCGATCCGACGCTCGCCGACTTCGCGAAGTACGCGAAGGAGAAGTGGAACGTCACGGTGAAGACCAGCGCGCTCGCCGCCGGCACGCCGGTCGCCTACGGGCAGATCGTCGAGTGGAAGGGCCGGCCGCAGGTCGACATCTTCTGGGGCGGCGAGAGCGCGCTCTTCGACAAGCTCGCGGCGCAGAACCTGCTCGCACCCCTCAACCTGCCGAAGGACGTGATCGAGGCGGTGCCCGCGACCCTCGGCAAGCCCAAGCCCATCTACCTCAAGGACCCGAAGGGCTACTGGACCGGCACGGTGCTCGAGCCCTACGGCATCGTCTACCACCCGAAGGTGTTGCAGCGCCTCGGCGTGGCGCCCCCGAAGGACTGGGACGACCTGCTGGATCCGAAGCTCAAGGGCAACGTCGCGCAATGCGCGCCCACGCGCTCCTCGAGCAGCCACGCGACCTATGAAGTGATCCTGCAGCGCGACGGCGACGAGAAGGGATGGGAGTTCCTCAAGCACCTCGCGGGCAACACCGGCATCTTCACCGCGCGCAGCCGCGACGTGCCGTCGGTGGTCGCGAAGGGCGAGTTCGCGGTCGGCTTCGCGGTGCCGAGCTACATGGCATTCGAGGACCGCCTCGCCGGATTCGACCTCCGGTTCGTCGCGCCGACCACCGCCTGGGTGACGCCGGAGCCGATTGCGGTGCTGGCGGGATCGAGGCACCCGAAGGCGGCGATGGCGTTCATCGAATACATGCTCTCGGAGCGCGGGCAGAAGGTCGCGATGGGCCGCGGCGTATTCCCCATCACCTCGAAGCTCCGCATGCAGGGAGCGCCGGGCTCCACGACCGAGATGGCGGTCGAGTTCATGAGCGGCATGCGCTCCTACTTCGACCGGGAAGTCACCAACATCTACGACGACCCGACCGCCCAGGCACGCTACGAGGCGGTGAACGACAAGTACCGCAGGGAGATCGAGGCGGTCGCCGACCAGCTCAGGAAGAAGTACTGAGGGCGCGCCGCCTTCATGCGAATCGCGGCCCGCGGCCTCACCAAGCGCTTCGGGAAGCTCGAGGTCGTCTCGCGGGCGAGCTTCGACATCGAGGAGGGCGAGCTCTTCACCCTCCTCGGCCCCTCGGGCTGCGGCAAGACCACGCTGCTGCGCCTCATCGCGGGCTTCTACGCGCCCGACGAGGGCGAGATCCGCTTCGACGATCGCATGGTGAACGCGGTGCCGCCGCACGAGCGCGGCATCGGCATGGTGTTCCAGAACTACGCGCTCTGGCCGCACATGACGGTGTTCGACAACGTCGCCTACGGCCTGCGGCTGCAGAAGCTTCCCGCCGAGGAGATCCGCAAGCGCGTCGCGGGCGTGCTCGACAAGGTGAAGCTCGCGGCCCTCGGCGAGCGCTACCCGGGGCAGCTTTCGGGCGGCCAGCAGCAGCGCGTGGCGCTCGCGCGCGCGCTGGTGCTGAACCCGCGCATCCTCCTCCTCGACGAGCCGCTCTCCAACCTCGACGCGAAGATCCGCATCCAGGTGCGCGCCGAGATCCGCAAGCTGCAGAAGGAGCTCGGCATCACCACGGTGTACGTGACGCACGACCAGGAAGAGGCGCTCACCCTCTCCGACCGCATCCTGGTCTTAAACAAGGGCGCGATCCTGCAGGTGGGCCCGCCGAAGGCGCTGTACGAGCGGCCCGCCAACCGCTTCGTCGCGGACTTCATCGGCATCAACAACCTCGTCGAAGGCACGGTGAAGTCCGCCGACGCCGCGGCCGGCCGCCTCGTGGTCGCCACGCCCCTCGGCGACATCGCCGCCGTCTTCGACGAGCGCTTTCCCGCGGGCGGCCGGTGCATCCTCGCGATCCGCCCCGAGAACATCGAGGTCGACGGCGCGCCCGTCCCCGACGGCAACGTGCTGCGCGGGCGGATCACCTTCGCCGCCTACCTCGGCCACACCCTGCGCTACGACGTGGAGCTCGCCCCGGGCGTCGGATTCAAGGTCGACATGCACGACATCTGGCAGCAGGACGAGCTCGTCATCGGCAGCGTGGTGAACGTGTCCTTCGCCGTGGCGAGCACGGTGGCGATACCAGCCGAGCCATGAAGCTGCCGCGCGCGAGCCTCGCCACCCTGGGATTCGTCGCGATCTGGGGATTCCTGCTGCTCTTCGTCCTCTTCCCGCTCACGCGCGTCTTCTACGACGCGTTCACGAACGAGGCCGGCCGCTTCACGCTCGCGAATTTCCAGGACTTCTTCACCGACAAGTACTACCTGCGCTCGCTGTGGAAGTCGCTCGCGCTGGGCGTCGGCGCCGTGGCGACCACTTCGATCATCGGCATCGTGGTGGCGCTCCTCGTCGTGCGCTACGAGTTCCCGTTCCGGAACCTCTTCTCGTACCTCACGATGCTGCCGATGATCCTGCCGCCGCTGGTGGGCGTGCTGGGCTTCACGTTCATCCTCGGCCGCGCCGGGACGGTGAACGTGATCCTCATGGACGAATTCGGGCTGAAGCATCCGGTGAACTTCGTCTACGGCATCCACGGCATCCTGCTCGTCGAGACCGTGCACCTCTTCCCGATGATGACGCTCTCCATCCTCGACGCGCTGGCGAAGGTGGACCCGACGCTCGAGGAGGCCGCGGCCGGCATGGGCGCCAAGGGCTGGCGGCGCTTCAAGGACGTCACCTTCCCGCTGATGACGCCCGGCTACATCTCGGGAGCCCTCCTCGTCTTCATCTGGACCTTCGCCGACTTCATCACGCCGCTCGTCCTCGGCGTGCAGGATCTCCTCGCGCCGCAGGCCTACCTCAACATCGTGCAATTCGTCGACCGGCGCATCTTCCGGATGGGGATCGTGATCTCCGCGCTGCTGGTCCTGCTCGCGATCTTCTTCCTGCTCGTGGCGCGCCAGTACGTCGCGATCAAGGACTACAGCTCGCTCGCCTACTCCAAGGTGGAGCGGCGCCGCCTGGGGCCCGTCGCGCGCTGGGCCGCGGTGGCGTTCCTGTCGCTGCTCCTCGTCGTCTCGTTCATCCCGCAGATCGGCGTGATCTTCGCCGCCTTCGGCCGCGGCTGGGCGCTCACGCCGATCCCGGTGCACTGGACGTGGGAATTCTTCGAGCGGGTGAGCATCGACACGCCCAAGTTCATCGTGAACTCCTTCGCGTTCTCGGGCCTCGCGCTCGTGTTCTGCCTGCTGGTCGGCGTTCCCATGGCCTGGATCCTCGGGCGCACGAAGGCGCCGGGCCGCGGCACCCTGGACGCGCTCACCACGCTCATGCTCGCGATCCCGGGCACCGCCGTCGGCATCGCGTACGTGCGGGCGTTCAACTTCCCGCTGCCGCTCATCGGCATTCCGCTCACCGGCATGTGGATCATCCTGCCGCTCGTGCTCGCCGTGCGCCGGTTGCCCTACACGGTGCGCGGGAGCTTCTCCTCGCTGCTGCTGGTCCATCCTTCCATGGAGGAGGCGGCGGCGAGCGTGGGCGCTTCGGGCATGCGGACGTTCCGCGACATCACCGTGCCCCTCGTGTGGAAAGGGATCGTGGTGGGCGCCCTCTTCTCCTTCATCACGTCGATCCAGGAAG
>DATIVM010000232.1:0-10626 GCA_035465975.1 Usitatibacter sp. | reverse complement strand
TACATCCAGACCGCCGCGGCCTCCGTCGCCGGCATGAGCGCCATGGGCGTGCTGATCCAGGCGATGGTGTGGATGGGCCTGCCGCAGCCGCCGGTCTGGCAGCTCGTGCTCTTCTTCCTCTGCATCGGCATGTTCGCCGCGGGCCTCGGCATGCTCTACACGCCGATCCTCGTCGACCGCATGCAGCTCACCTTTCCCTCGGGGCTCGCGGTCGCGAACATCCTGCGCGCGCTCACGGATCCGGTGCTGCTGCGCCGCTCGGTGAACAAGCTGGGGACGGGCATCGGCATCGGCCTCCTCACCGGCCTCGCGGGCCCGAAGGTCGCGCTGCTCAACGCGATCGAGTTCTCCGCATCCACCTTTGGCGCCGGCATGGTGGTCGGCGCGCGCATCGGCATCCCGGCGATCGTGGGCGGCCTCCTCGGCGTCGCGCTCACGCCCTACTTCATCTCCATCGGCTGGCTCGAGAAGGGCGATCCGTTCCGCAAGATCATGTTCCTGATCGCGCTCGGCACGATCATGGGCGCGGCCGTGCTCGACGTCGGCCTGGTGCTGTGGGAGGCGGCCAAGCGCTTGCGCGGCGCGGGCGAGGCGGCCCCCGAGGCGCCGGACTGGAAGCGCGTCAACACGCGCAGCCTCATGCTGTGGGTCGCCGCGTGGGCGGTGGGCGTGGTGCTCGCCGGCCACTTCGTGCTCTCGCAGCCGGTGGGCTTCCTGGTGCTCGCCGTCGCGCTGGTCTTCGTGTTCGCGATGGTGAACGGGATCTCGGTGGGGATCAGCGACAGCAACCCGATCTCCTCGGCGTTCGTGGTGAGCGTGGTGATCATGGCCACGCTCGGCCTCAAGGACCCGATCGTCGGGCTCATGGCGGGAAGCATCGTGCTCATCTCCACCAGCACCGCGAGCGACATGCAGCAGGACCGCTCGACGGGATGGCGCCTGGGCACCAATCGCGTCATGCAGTTCCGCTACCAGGTGGCGGGCATCCTCATGGGAGCGATCATGGGCATCGTGTTCGCCAAGCTCTTCATGGCCGCCTATCCGGTGCTGCTGCAGGACCAGACGATGCTGAAGGCCTCCGAGCAGCCGGCGAACTGGAGCTCGGCGATGACCTACAAGTTCGTCGGCGTGCTGCGCAGCCTCACGGACCCGAAGCCGTTCCAGATCACCGCGATCTGGGTCGGTGTGGCGATCGGGTTCGCGATCCAGCTCGCGCGCAAGCTCATCAAGGCAAGCGAGGGGTATCGCCGCTTCGCGAAGAGCGGCCGCGCCGGCTTCGCGACCGACTTCGCGGTGGACTGCTTCCTGCTGCCCTCCCCCTACGCGCTCTCGTTCGGCGGCTTCGTGAACCTCAACACGTCGGGATGGTTCGCCGCCGGCGGCGTCGCCTCCAGCGCGTTCAACACGGTCTTCAAGCCGAAGCCGGCCGCGGCAGGCGCGGTGCCCGAGGACATGAGCGCCACCTCGCTCTTCGGCGGCGGGCTCATCGCGGGCGACGCGCTCGCCGCGCTCGCGATCGGCATCACGGGGCTCCTCGCCACGGTGCTCGCGAGCTAGGGCGGTGCGAAGGGCGCGGCGACGGGCGGGGGCCCGGCCGTCACGTGAGCCGCATGCCCGTCGGCGTCACCGGATTCCCGGGCTGGCCGGGATCGGCGGGGGGATGCGGATTCGCGGGAAAGAGCGGCGCGGCGGGCTCGGCCGGATTCTGCGGGCGCGCTGGGTCCTGCGGCGTCTCGCCTTGCGCGCCGTTGCCCTGCGCGGTGCCATTGCCAGTGCCGTTGGGGCCGCCGTTGCGCTTCGGCGGCAAGCAGTCGGTGCGCCGGTCGAGCTCGAGCCCCGGGACGGGCTCGTCCCTCGGCGACGGGCCGGTGTTGCCATTCCCGTTGGAGTTGCCGTTCTCGGGAGACGCATTGTCCGGGTTTGCGCCCTGCGGAGCGCCGTTCGGCGCGGCCGCTTTGTCGGCCTCGTCGCCCTGCATCTTCGGCGTGGCCTGCCCGGTGCCTTCGGTCGACGGCGTGCCCGCTCCGCCCTCCGCGGCCCACGCCGCGCTCGCCGCGGCAATCGCTACCGATGACAATGCCAGCCAAGGCCAGTTCTTACGCATGGTCGCCTCCTGTCGCGCCGGAGGGCGCGTCGGGAGGAATGGACGCAAGCGCCGTGCCCGCCGGGCGCCCGCCCGAACGCCCGGGGAAGACACTAAACTACGAAACGCCGGCTGAACGATCTGATCAATCCGTTGCGTCGACCGGTTGAATCCGCAGTCGCGAGGCGACGAGTCCAACTTCGAACGGTCGACAGGGCGGGAAAGCCTAGGGAGGAGCGATCCAATGGCTCGCGAAGAACTGAAGCCAACGCCGCGCGGCGAGCTCGATGGCGACCCCGCCCTGCGCGAAGCGGCGGAAAGAACGCGGGATTCCCTGGACGGACGCGCCATCTTCGTGCGGTTCGTGATCGCCCCGCTGAACGCCGATTCCATCCGATTCGAGCAGTCGTTTTCCGTCGACGGAGGGCAGACCCGGGAGCTCAACCGGGTCGCCGATGATGTGCGGGTCAGGGCTCCCGTGAACGGCTGAACGACCGTACATCCATGACACATCGCGACGAAATCGTCCCGCGGCGAATCCCGGGGGAGCGCTTCCTGCACTCGCCGGGTCCGACGCATATCCCCGCGGAGGTGCTGAATGCGATGCATCGCCAGCCGATGGATCACGGCGATCCGAGGCTCGACGCCGTCATCGCGAACTGCGAGTCCGGCCTGCGGCGGCTGCTGCGCACATCGGCGGCCGAGCTCTTCTTGTACGTCGCGAACGGCCACGGCGTGTGGGAGGCCGCCTCCGAGAACCTGCTCGCGCCCGCCGAGGCGGCGCTCATCCCGGCGACCGGCCACTTCTCGGAGCAGTGGGCACGCCAGGTCGAAGCGACGGGCCGGCGCGCGATTCGCACGCCCTACCGCGACGGCCATCCCATCGACCCCTCGACGGTCGAGGATGCGCTGCGTGCCGATACCCGGCGCGAGATCGCGGCGGTCTTCGTCGTGCATACCGACACGGCGAGCGGCATCACGCACGACATCGCCGCGATGCGCGCGGCCATCGACGCCGCGGGCCACCCGGCGCTGCTGGTGGTCGATGTCGTCGCGTCGCTCGCCGCCGCCCCGTTCTCCATGGACGAGCTGGGCGTGAACGTGGCGGTGGGTGCTTCGCAGAAGGGGCTCATGTCGCCGCCCGGCCTGGGATTCGTCGCGGTCGATGCGCGAGCTGCCGCGGTCGCCGCCCGCAACACGTCGCCACGATACTACTGGGACTGGAATCGCAGGCGCGGAACGCAGAGCTACCAGAAGTTCTGCGGCACGCCGCCGCAGAACCTGCTTTACGGAATCGAGGCGGCCCTGGCGCTCATCGAGCGGGAAGGGCTCGAGGCGGTCCTCGCACGCCATGCGCTGCTCGCGCGCGCGGCCCAGGCCGCGGTGGAGCGCTGGGCGAGCGAAGGGGCGCTGCGGCTGCACTGCCGCGTTCCCGCGGCGCGATCGACCTCGGTCACGACCATCGAGGTGCGCGAGGGCATCGATGTCGAAGCGCTGCGCAGCGTCGCGCGCGAGCGCTTCCAGGTCGCCTTCGCGGGTGGGCTCGGGCCGTTCCAGGGACGGGCGTTTCGCATCGGGCACCTCGGCGACCTCAATGCCGCGATGATCCTCGGCTGCCTCGCGGGCATCGAGTCGGCCATGATCGCGCAAGGAATCCCATTCGGCCGCGACGGCGTGGCGCGTGCGGCCGACTGCATCGCCGAAGCCTCGAGCGGAAGCGCCCCGCGCCAGGCCCGGCCCCTCACCTCTCCCGCTCGAGCAGAGTGACGTCTTCGCGTAGCCGCCCTCGGGCTCACGCAGCGTCGCGAAGCCTCGCGAGGACGCGCTCCGTGATGCGGTCGCAGCGCTCGCCGGCGAAGTGGAACGCCCTGTCGAGCGCGATGTCGAGCTCGCGCGAGAGCGACTCGCGCAGCAGGCTGCGCGCCCGGAAGAAGCGCGTGCGCACGGTGGCCTCGGGAATGTCGAGCACGGAGGCCGCCTCCTCCACGGAGAGCTCCTCGATCGCGCGCAGCACGAACACCGCGCGGAACGCGTCGGGCAGCGCGTCGATCTTCGCCTCCATGATGCGGCGCGATTCGGCGCGCAGCGCCTCCTGCTCCGGGGTCTCGGTCTTCTCGTCCATGACGTTGTCGTAGACCTCCCTTCCATCGGCCGAATCGCCCGCGAGCGGGATCACCTCGGCCGCCCGCCGCGAGCGCCGCAGCCGCCCGAGCGCCTCGTTCACCGTGATGCGCACGAGCCACGTGGAGAGCTTGGAATCGCTGCGGAACTTGTCGATGCCGCGGATCGCCTTCAGGTAGGCGTCCTGCACGGCGTCCTCCGCCTCGGCGTCGTCGCGAAGGATCGCGCGCGCGGTGCGGAAGAGCGTCTGGTTGTGGCGCTTCATGAGCAGGCGCAGCGCCGCTTCCTCGCCGGTCGCGACGCGCTGCGCGAGCTCGGCGTCGCCGATCTTGGGATCGATGCCGGGAACGCGTGCCGGTTGTGCCATGGTCGTCGCCCTTTCCATTTGCCGCATTCGATGAGTCTCGGCGGGCGCCCGTTCCCGCCCTATCCCGAGTTCCGGAGCCCCGCCGCCAAGCCGTTGATCGATATGTGGATTCCGCGCCTCACGCGGTCGTCCGTCGCGCCGGCCCGGTGGCGCTTCAGAAGCTCGATCTGGAGGTGGTTGAGGGGGTCCAGGTACGGGAAGCGGTTGCGGATGGAGCGGGCGAGGGAGGGGTTCGCCTCGAGGAAGGCGCGCGCGCCGGTGATCGCGAAGAGCATGCGCACGGTGAGGTCGAACTCGTTGCGGATGCGGCCGAAGATCGCGTCGGCGAGCGCGGTATCGGGCAGCAGCTCCTTGTAGCGCGCGGCGACCGAGAGGTCCGCCTTGGCGAGCAGCATGTCGAGGTTCGAGAGCATCGCGCGGAAGAAGGGCCACTCGCGCCACATCCGCGCGAGGCGCGCCCGGCCCTCCTCGCCGTAACGCGCGACGTACGCGCTCGCCGCGGCGCCGAAGCCGTACCAGCCGGGCAGCATCACGCGGCATTGCGCCCACGAGAACACCCAGGGGATGGCGCGCAGGTCCTCGATGCGCCGCGAGTTCTTGCGCGAGGCCGGCCGCGAGCCGATGTTGAGCTCGCTGATCTCGTTGATCGGCGTCGTCGCGCGGAAGTACTCGACGAAGCCGGGCGTGCCGTACACGAGGTCGCGGTAGGCGCGCATCGCCCCGGCCGAGAGCTCGTCCATCGCGGCGTGGAAATCGTCGTGCTCCTCGGGCCGCACCTCGTCGAAGGTGGCGCGCACGGTGGCGGCGAAGAGCGCCTCGAGGTTGCGCCGGCCGATCTCGCGGTTCGCGTACTTGGCGGCGATCACCTCGCCCTGCTCGGTGAGCCGGAGCTCGCCCTGCACGCTTCCCGGCGGCTGCGCGAGGATCGCGTCGTAGCTCGGTCCGCCTCCGCGTCCCACCGTGCCGCCGCGCCCGTGGAAGAAGCGCAGCCGCACGCCCGCCGCGCGGAACACCTCGACCAGCGCCGACTCGGCCTTGTAGAGCTCCCAGCTGGACGTCACGTAGCCGCCGTCCTTGTTCGAATCGGAGTAGCCGAGCATCACCTCCTGCGCATCGCCCAGCGAGGCGACGAGCGAGCGCGCGGCCGGCATCGAGAACCACGCGCGCATCGTGTCGGCGGAGCGCTGCAGGTCGGCGATGGTCTCGAACAGCGGCACGATCTGCAGGCGCGACGCGGGCTTCGGCCCCGGCGTGACGAGGCCGACCTCCTTCAGCAGCACCGCCACCTCGAGCAGGTCCGAGACGCTGTCGGTCCTCGAGATGACGTACTGCCGGATCGCCTCGGGGCCGAAGCGGCGGTGCACCGCGGCCGCGGCCTCGAACACGGCGAGCTCCGAGCGCGCGGCGTCCGAATACGATGCGAACGCGCTGCGCAGGGGGCGCGGCGAGGCGAGCTCGCCGAGCAGCAGCCGTTCGCGGTCGGGTTCGGCGAGCGCGCGGTAATCCGCCGCGACGCGCGCCTCGCGGAAGAGCTCCGCGAGGAGCGCCTCGTGCGCGTCGGAGGTCTGGCGCAGGTCCACGGTCGCGAGGTGGAAGCCGAACGCGGAGACGGCCTTGCGCAGCACGCGCAGCCTGCCGTCGGCGAGCAGGCCGTTGCCTCCCGCGCGCAGGCTCGCGTCGAGGACGTCGAGGTCGGCCGCGAAGTCGAGCGGGCCGGGATAGGGCTCCGCCGCGCCCACGGCGGCGCGGTGCGGGACGCGCAGGCCGAGCGCGGCGACGCTCGCGTCGAGACGCGCGTAGATGCCGCTGATCGCGCGGCGGTACGGCTCGTCGCGCCGGTGGAGCGAGCGGTCCGGCGAGCGTTCGGCGAGCGCGTCGAGCGCGGGCGAGGTGCGCGTGAGCAGCCCCGAGAGCGGGAGCTCGCCGCCGAGGGCGTGCACCTCGTCGAGGTAGTGCGCGAAGATCACCTCGCCCTGGCGGCGGAACGCATGCTCGAGCATCTCCGAGGTCACGAAGGGGTTCCCGTCGCGATCGCCGCCCACCCAGCTCCCGACGGCCATCACGGGCGGCATCTGCGGACGCGCGCCCTCTCCGGGCAGCTCCGCCACCCCGTCCTCCACGTCCGCGATGAGGCGCGGAACCGCGTCGATGAAGGTGTAGTGGAAATAGGAGATCGCGTTCTCGATCTCGTCGGGCACGCCGAGCTTCACCGCGCGCAGCACCCGCGTCTGCCACAGCGTCGCGACGAGCCGGCGCATCTCGAGCACCGCATCGTCCATCTCGGACGGCAGCGCGTCGGCCGAATCGCCACGCGCGAGCGCCGCGGCGATGGCGATCTGGCAATCGAGCGTGCTGCGGCGCTGCACCTCGGTCGGATGGGCGGTGAGCACGGGCGTCACTCGGATTCCCGCCAGCCGCTCGCGCGCCTCCTCGCGCCGCGTGCCGCGCGCGGCGGCCTCGGCGAACCAGCCGGGCAGCGTCGAGGGCAGCGGCGCCACGCCCTCGCGCCGGTTGTCGCGATGGCGGCGCACGTGGTGGCGGTCCTCGGCGATGTTGGCGAGCACCGAGAAGTAGCTGAACGCGCGCACCACCGCCATCGCCTCGTCGCTGCTCAGGCCGTCGAGCGTGCGCGAGAGCGTCTCGCGCGAGGCGCGGTCCTCCAGCCGGCGGCTCGCGACCGCGAGGCGGCGGATCTCCTCGATGCGGGCGAACGCGGCATCCCCCTCGTAGGCGCGGATGGTGTCGCCGAGGAGGCGCCCCAGCAGGCGGATGTCCTCGCCGAGGCGCGCGTCCTTCTCGTGGCGGTCGTTCATCCCGCGACTTTACCTTCTCCCTCCCCGCGGGGCGAGGGCGAAAAAAACCGGCGCCCTGCGGCGCCGGAAATTCCCTAGCGAGGAGAGTGCTTCAATTCAACGGACGACTTCGAGCTCCATGCAGGCCGCGAGCGGCGGCGCGGGGAGGGCTTCGGCGCCGAGCAGGGCCGCGTCGTGGAGCAGCCAGTTGCGGCGGTTCCAGCCCGGCGGCGTGGGCGCGATGGAGCCGTCCGCTTCCACGCTCACGTGCGGCGGGAGTCCGAAGCATTCGAAGGGAGCCTGGGCGAGCGCGCTGTCGGTTTCCATGCGCGCAGTGTCGTCGTTTTCGCGACGAGCCGCGTGTCAGACGGTGCCGTTCCTGTTGTAGGACGCCGCCGCATCCCGCAGGTGAGCCGTGAGGCGGGCGAGGAGGTCGCGCCGCGGGCGCCACCGGGAGAACGTGTGGTCGGCATCCGCGATCATCTGCAGGCGGACGCGTCCGTCGCGTAGCGCGCGCGTGGCGGTGAGGCGGGCGCCGGCAAGGAGGATGTCGCGCCCGGGATCGCCCTCGGAGACGAAGAGCGTGAGGCGCCGGCCCATGGCGAAGAGCTTGCGCAAGTCTCGCGACAGCCGCGGTCCGTGCTCGGGGATCGCCGCCTCGACGATCGCCTGTAGCCGCGCGCGCAATCCCGCGCGCGCCTGCGAAGCGAGCACCTCCACGAGGCGCAGGAAGTTCACGTCGCCGCGCAGGAGCTTGAGCCAGCGCCGCGGGTCGCGCATCGAGCGCTTGTACTGCACCATGTCCTCGAACTTGCGCGACGTGTCGAGGCTCATGCCCTCCACCCAGTAGAACTGCATGGGGTTGATCATCACGACCTCGTCGATGGGCAGGTCCGCGACGAGGCCGGCGTGGAACACGGCATGCGCCCCGGAGCAAAGGCCCAGCGCGACGAAGCGCCGGTAGCCGTGGCGCCGCTGCAGGAATTCGATCGCCGCGCGGCCGTCGGGGATCGCGTTGTGCGGGTAGGGATAGTTCTCGCGCGCCGGGCGCCGGTTCACGCTGTCGCCGAGGCTCTCGAGGTCGAAGCGCAGGCAGGCGAGCCCGAGCCCCGCCAGGTTGCGGGTGAGCTCGACGTAGAGCCGGTTGGGCCCCACGTGATGCGCGGCGCCGGCGTTGAAGACCACGACCGCGGGCCGGTCGACCGAATCGTCCCGGCGCGCGAGCACCCCGAAGAGGTGATCGTCCGCGCCGAAGCGGCAGAGCGTCTCCTCGAGCTCCACGTCGGCGCCCTCGAGCGTCCGGAAGGCGAAGCGGATCGCATCATCGCGCGTCGCCTCGGCCGGCGTCGCGTGCGCGGCAAGCGGCGCGAAGCGCTCGAGGCCCGCCGCGAGCCAGGCGACGATCTGCTCCAGCGCCGCATCCGGGACCACCGTGAACTGGTGCTCGGCCATCATGCCGGCCCATCCCGGCACGCGGCGATGCTCGTTCGCGATGCCGAGCGCGGCGAGGCGCTCGTTGAGCGCGGTGTCGCTCGCCGCGTCGTCGCGGCCCAGCACGAGGACGCGGTCGCGCACGCGCGGCTCGGCGCGCCGCAGGTCGATCGCGGCGATGGCATCGAGCGTTTGCGCGGTGATCACGAAGCCGGCGCTCTCGATCGCTCCCTCGATGTCGCAGGCCTGGCGTTCGGCGGCCGCGGCGAGCGCACGCAGCTCGCGGGCGTAGGCGCGGCCCTGGATGCAGGGGTTCCAGAGCACCATCCGGTCCACCGGGGCCTCGCTTGCGGCGAGCGTGGCGAGGGTCGCGCCGAGGCGCACGCCGACGAGGAGCACGCGCTCGCGCCCGCTCAGCGCGCGCGCATGCGCGATCGCGGCGACGATGTTGCGGCGCCAGGTCGGCATGCGGTCGGGATCCAGGTCCGTTCCCGGGGAGTCGCCCGCGCCGTGATAGTCGAAGCGCAGCGCGGGGATGCCGGCCGCGGCGAGCCGGTCGGCGAGGTGGCGCAGCGACCGGTGCGAGCGCGTGTACTCGGAGCCCGTCGGGGGACAGATGACGGCGACCGAGTCGCGCGGCGTCGCGTCCGGCGCCTCGTGATACCAGCCGAAGAGCGGCGCGTCGCCGCAGGCGAAGTAACCGGGCGAGCGCCGGATCGCCGTGCCGGCGCGCGGCGCCGCGGCCTCCACCCCCTCGAGCACCAGCGCGTCGCGCTTCATGCCGCGCGGTCCCCGGCGTCGCGCGAGGCGCGCAGCGTCACCGGCGCGGCGAGGTTCAGGGCTTCGAGCCGCGCGGCGAAGCGCGCGGTGCCCGGAACGACCGGGCGGAAGACGACGCGCTTCTCCTGCCGGGGCGCGAGGTGGAAATGGTTGTCGTCGGGCACGAAGCCCTCGCAGGCGAGGCACACGGACTGCAGGAACGCGTCGCAGGCGATCGAGGCGACCACCGATCCGCCCTCGGCCCAGCGCGCCTCGGCGCGCACCTGCGCATCGCGGCGAAGCGGCAGGTCCATGCCCTCGGGAAAGTGGAAATCCTCCGCGAGCGTGCGCCCGTCGACGTCGAGCAGCCGCGCGACGATCGCCTCGTGCCGCGGCGGCCCGAAGCGGTACGCCGCCGTGCTGTCCGAGAAGTAGCCGAGCATCGCCTCCGCATTGAGCGTGATCGTCCCGCGGGCCGGCACGAGCACGCCGTGGCGCGCGCGGTCGCACGCGACGCCGTCGGCGCGCAGCATGTCAAGCTCGACCGCCGCGGCGAGCGGCTCCCGCGCCTCGTTCACGACGTGGATCGCGAGCCCGTTCAGGCCCTCGTCGGTGAGGTGCACGGAGCGCGGCGCCCAGGCGCGCTTGAGGTACCAGTACGCCGCCTTCGGCCGCCCCGCCGCGTCGACGATGCCCCAGCCGGCGCCCTGCACGAGGTCGCGATGCAGCCACACGAGGCCGCCGCCGCACGAGCTGCCGCCCGAGCGCCACTCGGCGAACACGCGCCGCATCAGCTCGCCGGGCACGACGCGGGAGAGCGCGAAGTAGCGCCCGAGGTCGCGGCTGCGCAGCGCCGCCGGATCCACGCCGAAGAGCTCGCGCAGGTAATGGTCGCGCACGTCCTCGAAGTCCCAGCCGGCGCCGTTGTCGCGCGGCTGGCGCGCCTTCCACTTCGGGTGGTGCGGCGCGGGCGTCGGCGTGCCGAGCACCTCGCGCGTCCCTTCCTCGTCCGGGACGTTCGAGAACGCGAGGCTCTCGGTCGCGAACTTCACCTGCGAGAGGCGCACGTCGTG
>DATIVM010000231.1:0-2775 GCA_035465975.1 Usitatibacter sp. | reverse complement strand
GCGCCTCGAGCTCGATCCCCGGCTTCTCGTGCTGCATCTCGAGGGTCACGCCGATCGCGATCACGAGCATCGCCGCGATCGAGGCCGGGATGCCCCAGCGTCGTGCGAGCGAAGGGCGCGCCACCGCGCGGCGCGCGGCGGCGAGGATCGCCTCGTCGAGCGCACGGGGCGGCTCCTCGCGCGCGAGCGAGCGGTAGGCGCGCTCGAGCTTGTCGTCGGGCTCAGCCATCGGCGATCGCTTCCCGCAGCTTCTTCATCGCGTAGCGCAGGCGGCTCTTCGCCGCCTCCTCGTTCGTGCCCGTCGCGCGGGCGATCTGCGCGGCCGTGAGGCCGCCTTCCTGGTGCAGGAGGAAGGCCTCGCGCTGCGCGAAGGGCAGCGCCGCGAGCGCCGCGGCGAGCCGCGCGCCTGCCTGCGCCGCCTCGAGCACCCGTTCCGGTTCGGCCTCGGGGCCCGCCGCCGGTTCCGGCGGGTCGTCGTCCGGATCGTCGAGGGAGACGAGCGCGAGGCCCCGCGCGCGCCAGTGGTCCACGAGCCGATTGTGCGCGATCGAGAAGAGCCACGTCGTGAACTTCGCCCTCGGCTCGTATCCGGCGCGCGCGCCGATCACCTTGATCCAGATCTCCTGCGCGAGCTCCTCGGCCTCGCCCGCGCTCTTCACGGAACGCAGCACGAAGCGGTAGAGCGGGCCCTTGTGGCGCACGTAGAGCGCCTCGAAGGCGCGCGCGTCGCCCCCCGCGTACGAGAGCATGAGCTGTTCGTCGGCCGGCTCCATTCCCGCACAGTGTACGGGCGCCGGCCGCGTCGCGGCCGCGGTGCGCACTCAGGAGGGATCGGGCACGAAGCCGGCGGGGAAGGGATCGGGCTCGCGGCGCCACGGGCCGGGCTGCGGAATCACGCCTTGCGCGACGAGATTCGCGTAGCTGTCGTAGTAGAGCGCGATGGTCTCGGCGGGGCGCGAGGTGGCGCGCTCGAACTCCACGTAACGCAGCGGCGAATCCTCGCGACGGCCGTGGCCGGTCCCGAGCGGGGCGCCGGCGGCGGAGGGCGCCGATTGCGCGCGCTTCGCCTGGCGGTTCGCCCCCATCTCTTCCTTCGCCTCCGGCGCGATGTCCTGCAGCGGCGCGGGAGGCGGCGGCGCCGCGCGGCGGAAGAGGGCGACGCCGATCACGCCGGCGTTCGCCGGGCGCCCCGTCCGGCCCGCGTACGAATCGCCGAGCGACGTGAAGTAGAACGCGGCGACCTCGTCGAGGCTCTTGCGCCAGCCCGCGATCTCCACGCGCCGCCACGGGGCGAGCACGTATCCGCCCTGTTCCGCGCTCGCGGTCTCGCCGCTCAGCACGTTCACGCCGTCGACCGAGACGACGGCGAGCAGGTCCTCGCCCGCGCGGTTGCGCACGACGATGCGGTATTCGTGGCCCGGCCGGCCGACCACGTAGGCGCGACCCTCGTGCCGGTACACGGGGAGCTCGCGGCCGGTATCGCGATCCTCGATGCGCAGGTCGGCGAGGCGGCTGACGGCGTGGGCGCAGGCCGCCGTCGCGCACAGGGCGAGGGCGGCGAGAAGTCGAAGCGGCTTCATGGCATCTCCTGGAGGCCCGCGAGGGCGGGGACGGAGAGTTGAACGAAGCGCGCGGGCGATCGGGTTAGGGGAGAATGCATTCCATTTGGCGCGGGGGCCGCTTGGAGCTCGTCGAACCCACCCTGGAACACTTGCCGTCGTACGTCGACGCGCTGCGGCGCGGGTGGTCGTACGACAGCCACCGCACCGAGGAGACGATCCGCGAGGACCTGGAGTCGATCGCGCGCGATGCGGCGGGCTTCGTCGCCGGCCAGACGGACCGCGAGGGGAAGGGCCCGCCGGTGATCCTCCCCGACGGCTCGCGCGTGCCGCGCCTTCCCGGTTATCGCCTGTGGATGTGGGATGGCGACTTCTGCGGCGCGATCCAGTTGCGCTGGCGGCCCGGATCCCATGCGCTTCCGCCCTACTGCCTCGGGCATATCGGCTATGGCGTCGTGCCGTGGAAGCGCGGGCGCGGTCTTGCGAAGCGCGCGCTGGGACTGCTGCGCGAGCGCGTGCGGCGCGAGGGGTTGAGGTACGCGGACATCGTCGCGGACCTCGACAACGCCGTCTCGCAGAAGGTCATCGTCGCCAACGGCGGGGTCGCCTTCGAGCGCTTCCGCACGCCGGCCGAGTGCGGCGGCGACGATTGCCTGCGCTTCCGCTGGTACACCGGCGCGCCGCATCCGCTCGAGCGGGAGACGGCGCGCCTTCGGCTTCGGCAATGGCGCGACGAGGACCGCGCGCCCTTCGCGGCGCTCAACGCCGACCCGCTCGTGATGGAGCACTTTCCCGCGCCGCTCGCGCGGGAGGCGAGCGATGCGCTCGTCGAGCGCTCGCGCGCGGCGATCGCGTCGCGCGGCTGGGGATTGTGGGCGGTCGAGCGGATTTCGGACCGGCGCTTCCTCGGCTTCGTCGGGCTCACGGTCGTGCCCGAGTACCTGCCCTTCGCGCCCGCGCTCGAGGTCGGATGGCGGGTCGCGCGCGAGGCGTGGGGGGCCGGATACGCGACCGAGGCGGCGCGCGAGGCCTTGCGCGTTGCGTTCGAGACGGTCGACCTGCCCGAGGTGGTCTCCTTCACCGCGGCCACGAACGAGCGCTCGATGGCGGTCATGCGCAGGCTCGGGATGCGCGAGGACGGCCGGTTCGACCATCCGCGCCTCGCCGAAGGGCACCGGCTGCGGCGCCACCGCTTGTTCCGCCTCGCGCGCGCCGA
>DATIVM010000230.1:0-2298 GCA_035465975.1 Usitatibacter sp. | reverse complement strand
CGTCGAGACCACGCGCCAGAGCGTGGCGCGCATCGCCGCCGACCTCGGCTACGCGGAGCCCTCGGCGTTCTTCCGCGCCTTCCTCGGCTGGACCGGGGAAGCGCCCAGCGCCCGCCGCAGGCGCCTGCGCCCTTCGGCCTGAGCGCGCCGCGGGTTATCCTTGCGTTCCCCCGGAAAGCTCCCGGCCATGTTCGAGAAGATCCTCATCGCCAACCGCGGCGAGATCGCCTGCCGCGTGATCCGCACCTGCCGGCGGCTCGCGATCCGCACCGTCGCGGTCCACTCGGCGATCGACGCGCACGCCCTGCACGTGGAGCAGGCCGACGAGGCGTACCTCATCGGCGGCCCGCGGCCGTCCGAGTCGTACCTGCGCGGCGCGCGCATCATCGAGGTGGCGAAGGCGAGCGGCGCGCAGGCGATCCATCCCGGCTACGGCTTCCTCTCGGAGAACGCCGATTTCGCGCGCGCCGTGGAAGCCGCGGGCCTCGCCTTCATCGGGCCCACGCCCGAGGCGATCGAGAAGATGGGGCTCAAGGACCGCGCCAAGGCGCTCATGGAGCGCGCGGGCGTGCCGGTCGTGCCGGGCTACCACGGCGAGAGCCAGGACGAAGCGCTCCTCGCCCACGAGGCGAAGCGCATCGGCTGGCCGCTCCTCATCAAGGCCGTGGCGGGCGGCGGCGGCAAGGGGATGCGCCTCGTGGCGAAGGAGTCGGAATTCGCGCCGCAGCTCGCGGCGGCGCGGCGCGAGGCGAAGGGCGCGTTCGGCGACGAGCGCGTGCTCCTCGAGCGCTTCGTGCAGGGCCCGCACCACGTCGAGTTCCAGGTCTTCGGCGACACCCACGGCCACTACGTGCACCTCTTCGAGCGCGAGTGCTCGATCCAGCGGCGCCACCAGAAGGTGCTCGAGGAGACGCCCTCGCCCTTCATCGACGACGCGATGCGCAACCGCATGGGCGAGGCGGCCGTGGCGGCCGCGCGCGCGATCGGCTACCGCGGTGCCGGCACCATCGAGTTCATCGTCGGGGCCGACCGCCGGTTCCACTTCATGGAGATGAACACGCGGCTGCAGGTCGAGCACCCGGTGACCGAGATGATCACCGGCGAGGACCTGGTCGAGTGGCAGCTGCGCGTCGCCGCGGGCGAGCCGCTCCCGCTCACCCAGGGCGAGATCCACTCGGCGGGCCACGCGATCGAGGTGCGCCTGTGCGCGGAGAACCCGGCGAACGATTTCCTGCCGGAGACCGGCCGCATCGGGCTCCTGCGCGCTCCGCGCGTGGGCGAGGACGTGCGCCTGGAGACGGGCGTGCGCGAGGGCGACACGGTGAGCGTCTTCTACGACCCGATGATCGCGAAGCTCGTCGCGTGGGGCGCGGACCGCGCGGAGGCCGCGCGCCGCCTGCAATCGGCGCTCGAGGAGACCGCGATCCTCGGCGTGAAGACCAACCTCGCGTTCCTCGAGCGCGTGGCCCGGCACCCGGCGTTCCTCGCGGGCGAGACGGACACGGGATTCGTCGAGCGCCATCGCGCGGACCTCGTGCCGCCGCCCGGCGAAGTCCCCCTCGAGGCGATCGTCGCGTGCGCGGTGCGCGTCTTCCTCGACGAGCTGCGCGAGGTGGCGGCGCTTCCCCCTTCGCCGTGGAACGACACCACCGGCTGGCGGCTCAACCAGTCGAAGAGGAGGCGCATGGAGTTCCGCCTCGCCGACGGGACCGAGGTGGCGCTCGACGCCGAGCATCGCGGCGACCACGCGATCGTCGCGCTCGCCGGGAGACGACACGACGTGCGCGTGGGGCCGGCCGAGGGCGACCGCGTGCAGGTCGCGCTCGACGGAGAGACGTACTTCGCCCGGGTGGTGCGGCTCGGCGAGCGCCTCTCGGCGACGACCCCGCGCGGGCGCCACGAGCTCGAGCTCGTCGATCCCTTCCACTACGAGCCCGCGGACGCCCTGCCCGACGCGCGGCTCACCGCGCTCATGCCCGGCCGCGTGGTGAAGGTGCTCGCGGCGGCGGGCGCCGCGGTGAAGAAGGGCGAGGCGCTCATGATCCTCGAGGCGATGAAGATGGAGCACACCATCGTGAGCCCGCGCGAAGGCGTGATCGAGCGCGTCGCTTTCGCCGAGAACGACCTGGTGCCGGCCGACGCGCTGCTCTTCGCGTTCCGCGAATAGCCCGCGCTCAGGCGGCCGCGACTTCCGAGGTGATGGCGAGGGTGTTGCCTTCGCTGTCGTGGAAGAACGCCATCCACACCTCGCGGCCCGGAAGGTGGGCCACCACGTGCGGCGCATCGCGAAACTCCACG
>DATIVM010000229.1:0-14444 GCA_035465975.1 Usitatibacter sp. | reverse complement strand
GGAGATGCGAGCAACGTCTCCCTCCCGCTCGAGGGAGGGTCGGGGAGGGGGTTCTCCGATATCCCGGACGCCGTGCGCTGGAAGCTCATCGCCGAGGCGGCGGTCGAGGTGGGGCCGGCGCTCTTCTTCAGCCTGCTCGTGATCACGCTCTCCTTCATCCCGATCTTCACGCTCGAGGCGCAGGAGGGCCGGCTCTTCTCGCCGCTCGCCTTCACCAAGACCTACGCGATGGCGGCCGCCGCCGGCATCTCCGTGACGCTCGTCCCGGTGCTGATGGGCTACCTCATCCGCGGACGCATTCGCGACGAGGCGCGCAACCCCATCAACACGAAGCTGATGGCGCTCTACCGCCCGCTGCTCGGGAAGGTGCTCGCGCGGCCGTGGATGGCGATCGGGCTCGCGCTCCTCGCCGTGCTCCTCACGGCGTGGCCGGTGTCGCGGCTGGGCGGCGAGTTCCTGCCGCCGCTCGACGAGGGGGACCTCCTCTACATGCCGAGCGCGCTGCCCGGGCTCTCGGCGGCGAAGGCCTCGGAGCTGCTGCAGCAGACCGACCGCATGATCCTCCAGGTGCCCGAGGTGGCGCGCGTGTTCGGCAAGGCCGGGCGCGCCGAGAGCGCCACCGACCCGGCGCCGCTCGAGATGTTCGAGACCACCATCCAGTTCAAGCCGAGGAGCGAATGGCGCCCCGGCATGACGACGCGCAAGATCGTCGAGGAGCTCGACCGCACGGTGCGGGTGCCCGGGCTCGCGAACCTGTGGGTGCCGCCGATCCGCAACCGCATCGACATGCTCGCGACCGGCATCAAGAGCCCGGTGGGCGTGAAGGTCTCCGGCCCCGACCTCGCCGAGCTCGACCGCATCGCGCGCCAGGTGGAAAGCGCGGTGAAGACCGTGCCGGGCGTGACTTCGGCGATCGCGGAGCGGCTCACCGGCGGGCGCTACGTGGACATCTCCATCGACCGGCGCGCCGCGGCGCGCTACGGCCTCAACGTCGCCGACGTGCAGTCGATCGTCGCCTCGGCCATCGGCGGCGAGACGGTGGGCGAGACCGTGGAGGGCCTGCAGCGCTTCCCGATCAGCGTGCGCTATCCGCGCGAGCTGCGCGATTCGGTCGAGAAGCTGCGCGAGCTTCCGGTGGTGACCGAGCGCGGCGCGCAGGTGCCGCTCGGCGCCTTCACCGAGATCCGCGTGGTGGACGGCCCGCCGATGCTGAAGAGCGAGAACGCGCGCCCGTCGAACTGGGTCTACGTGGACCTCCGGGGACGCGATCTGCGCGGCGCCGTGCACGACATGCAGGCGGCGGTGGCGCGCGCGGTGAAGCTTCCGCCCGGCTACTCGATCGGATGGTCGGGCCAGTTCGAATACCTCGAGCGCGCGACCGAGCGGCTGAAGGTCGTCGTGCCCGCGACGCTCGGCATCATCTTCGTGCTGCTCTTCCTCACCTTCCGCCGGGTGGACGAGGCGGCGCTGATCCTCGGCTCGCTCCCGTTCGCGCTGGTGGGCGGCTTCTGGCTGCTCTACCTGCTGGGGCACGCGGTCTCGATCGCGAGCGCCGTGGGCTTCATCGCGCTCGCGGGCGTGGCGGCGGAATTCGGCGTGGTGATGCTCATCTACCTCAAGCACGCGTGGGAGCGCCGCATCGCTTCCGGCGCGCCGCCGAACGAGGCGACCCTGCTCGAGGCGATCGAGGAGGGCGCGGTGCTGCGCGTGCGGCCGAAGGCGATGACGGTCGCCGTGGTGCTCGCGGGGCTGCTGCCCATCCTGCTCGGCTCGGGCGCCGGCTCCGAGATCACGCAGCGCATCGCCGCCCCGATGGTGGGCGGCATGGTGACCGCGCCGCTGCTCTCCATGTTCGTGATCCCGGCGGCGTTCCTGCTGCTGCGCCGGCGCGAGCTGCGCCGTGCGCGCCCGTCGGGCGACGCGGCTGCCGTTCCGCCGGCGCACCCCGCGGCCGCGGATTGAATGATTTCCCCATGCCTCCCTTCGAAGGATCGATGCCATGAAGCGATATCTCCTCGGCGCCGCCTGCGCCGTCCTCCTCGCCTCGACCGCGGCGACCGCTGCCGTACCGGACGAGCATTCGCAAGCCCCGGGCCAAAGCCGCGCGGCCGCCTCCGCCTCCGTGAGCGCGGTGGGGGTGGTCCGGAAGGTGGATCCCGCGCAGGGCAAGGTGACGCTGCAGCACGAGCCCATCGAGAGCCTCGGATGGCCGGCGATGACGATGGCGTTCCGGGTGCGCGACGCGAAGCTGCTCGAGGGCCTCGAGCCCGGCCGCAAGGTGCGCTTCGCGTTCGTGCAGGAGGGCTCGAGCTACGTGATCACCTCGATCCGGTAGCGCGTGCCTCACGCCCGCCCCGGCGGCACGGCAGAATGGGCGGATGGGACCGGCGGGGCGGATGAATTGAAGGCGATCGCGGCGGGCATTCCCGCGGCGCTCGGTGCGGCGCTGCTCTTCGGCGCCGGGACGCCGCTCGCGAAGCCGCTGCTGGGCGCGGTGAGCCCGTGGATGCTCGCCGGCATCCTCTATCTCGGCTCGGGCGCGGGGCTCGCGGCTGCGCGGGCCGCACGGCGGGAGCGGGGCGCGCGGCTCGCCCGGGCCGAGATTCCCTGGCTCGCGGGCGCCGTGGCGCTGGGCGGCGTCGCCGGTCCCGTGCTCCTGCTGTGGGGGCTTTCCGGCATGCCGGCTTCCTCCGCGTCGCTGCTGCTCAACGCCGAGGGTCTCCTCACCGCGCTCATCGCGTGGTTCGGCTTCCGCGAGAACTTCGATCGCCGCATCGCGCTCGGCATGCTGCTCATCGCCGCGGGCGCATTCCTGCTCGCCTGGCCGTCGAGCGACGGATTCGCCTCCGCGTTGCCGGCGCTCGCGGTCCTCGGGGCGTGCCTCGCCTGGGCCCTCGACAACAACCTCACGCGCCGCGTCTCGCTCGCCGACGCGACGCAGGTCGCGATGATCAAGGGGCTCGTCGCCGGGACCGTGAACCTCGTCCTCGCGATCGCCACCGGCTCGCGCTTCCCGTCCCCCGCGCTCGTCGCCGCGGGCGGGCTTCTCGGCTTCGTGAGCTACGGGCTGAGCCTCGTGCTCTTCGTGCGCGCGCTGCGCGCGCTGGGAACCGCGCGAACCGGCGCGTACTTCTCCATCGCGCCGTTCGCGGGCGCTATCATCTCCATCGTGCTGCTCGGAGATGCGGTGACGTGGAACCTCGCCTCGGCCGCGGCGCTCATGGCGGCGGGCCTCTGGCTGCACCTCACCGAGCATCACGCCCATCGCCATGCGCACGAGCCGATCGAGCACGAGCACGAGCACGAGCACGACCGGCACCACCTCCACGAGCACGACGAGCCCGTCGCGCCCGGCGTGCGCCACAGCCACCGGCATCGGCACGAGGCGATGACGCACTCGCACGAGCATTTCCCCGACGCGCATCATCGGCACCACCACCACTAGCCCGCACGCAATGATTCCGGCACCGCACGAAGACCGGCACGCCCGCCACGACGAGGGCCATCGCCACGGCCACGCGCGCCACGGCCACCACCATGCGCCGCTCGATCCGAACCGCGCCTTCGCGATCGGGGTGGCGCTCAACCTCGGCTTCGTGGTCGCCGAGGTCGCGTTCGGGATCGCGGCCGACTCGCTCGCCCTGCTCGCCGACGCGGGCCACAACTTCAGCGACGTCCTGGGGCTCCTGTTCGCATGGGGCGCGGCGGCGCTCGCGACCCGCAAGCCCTCGTCGCGGTTCACCTACGGCCTGCGCGGCTCGACGATCCTCGCCGCGCTCGCCAACGCGATGCTCCTGCTCCTCGCGACCGGGGGCATCGTGTGGGAAGCGATCGGGCGCCTGCAGGAGCCCGCGCCGGTCCAGAGCACGACGGTGATCTGGGTCGCCGCGGCGGGCGTCGCGGTGAACGCGGCGACCGCGCTCATGTTCGTGCGCGGGCGCAAGCACGACCTCAACATCCGCGGCGCGTTCCTGCACATGGCGGCGGATGCGCTGGTCTCCGTCGGCGTGGTCGTGGCGGGCTTCGTGATGCTGCGCACGGGCTGGCTGTGGCTCGACCCGGCGGCGAGCCTCGCAATCGGCCTCGTGATCCTCGCGGGCACCTGGCAGCTGTTGCGCGAATCGGTGCAGCTCGCGCTGCACGCGGTTCCCGAAGGCGTCGACCCGGTCGCGGTGCGCGGCCACCTCGCGGGCCTTCCCGGCGTGGCCGAGATCCACGACCTGCACATCTGGGGCATGAGCACGACGGAGACCGCGCTCACCGTGCACCTCGTCATGCCCGGCGGGCATCCGGGCGACGATTTCCTGTGCCGGGTCTGCGACGAGATGCACGACCGCTTCGGCATCGGGCATTCCACCCTGCAGGTGGAGACGGCGAGCGGCTCCGCGCCCTGCGCGCTGGCGCCCGACCACGTCGTCTGAGGCCGCGATGCCGACCTGGGAAGCGGTCCTCGACTTCTGGTTCGGTCCCCTCGAGCGGCGCGGCCCGGCACGGCCCGAGTGGTTCCGCAAGGACGCGCAATTCGACGGGGAGATCGCGCGCCGCTTCGGCGACCTGCACCGGGCGGCGGCCGAGCGGCGCCTCGAGGCGTGGCGCATGTCGGCGGCGCCCACGCTCGCGCTCGTGGTGGTCCTCGACCAGTTCTCGCGCAACCTCTATCGCGACGATCCGCGCGCGTTCGCGCAGGACGCGTACGCGCGGGAATGCGCGCGCGAGTCGCTGGAGCGCGGCGACGACCTCGGGCGGCTCCCCGTCGAGCGCCAGTTCCTCTACCTGCCGTTCGTGCACGGCGAGGACGCGGCCGACCAGGACCGCGGCGTCGATCTGATGCGCAGCCTCGAATCTTTCCCCGAGACCCGCGGCGCGATGCAGTGGGCCGAGAAGCACCGCGTCATCATCCGGCGCTTCGGGCGCTTCCCGCATCGCAACGCCGCGCTGGGGCGCCCCTCGACGCCCGCCGAGCTCGAATTCCTCGCCGGGCCCGGCTCGGGCTTCTGACTACTTGCGCTTCGTGACCGGCATCGCGGCGGTCTGCTTCTTCTTGCCGCCGCGCGGCCGCGACTTCCCGAAGCTGCCCTTGAACACCTTGCCCTTGAACGTGCGCTTGTCGCCCTTGCCCATGGATCACCCTTTCGAGAGGAATCGGGGACGGACCCCATTTTCCGTAAGAGGGAACGTGGGTTCCACCTAAGGGAAAAAGGGGTCTGTCCCCGACGAATTATCGCATTCACTCCGCGTCGGGCTGCTTCTCGGGACGCGCGCGGTCGAAGGCGGCGAGGGCGCGGCAGGCGTCATCGATGGAGCGGATGCGCGGCCAGGGCGAGAGGTCGAGCTTCACGCGCCGCGCGTTTGCCACCTGGGGAACGAGGCACACGTCGGCGAGCGTGGGCTCGTCGCCGAAGCAGAAACGCGAGGCCGGGCGCTCGCCGAGCCGCTTCTCGATCGCGTCGAACCCCTCGCGGATCCAGTGCGCATACCACGCGTCGCGCGCGTCGGCGTCGGCG
Organism: Usitatibacter sp.; assembly: GCA_035465975.1. GTDB lineage: Bacteria > Pseudomonadota > Gammaproteobacteria > Burkholderiales > Usitatibacteraceae > Usitatibacter. The sequence goes on along the minus strand of DATIVM010000229.1, from coordinate 8,940 downwards.
TTCAGCGTGGCCTCGAGGTACCGGAGCACGCGCAGGTTGTCGAGCGGGTGGATGTCGCACGCGATCGCGAGGGCGATGGAGCGCACCCACGCGCGGTCCTCGGCGCCCGGCGGCAGCAGCGGCGGCAGCGGGTGCCGTTCCTCGAGATACTCGATGATCGCGATCGACTGCGCGATGCGGCGCTCGCCGACGACGAGCGTCGGCACCAGCGCCTGCGGGTTGATTTCCCGGTAGGCGGCCCCACGTTGCTCTCCACGGCGCAGGTGCACGGAGCGGTGCTCGGCCTGCAGGCCCTTCAGGTTGAGCGCGATGCGCACCCGGTACGCCGCCGACGAGCGCCAGTAATCGTAGAGAAGCATGGTCCGCGAATCATATCCTCTCTATACTGACCCCATGAGCCGGATCGTCCTGCCCGACGCCGTCGCGATCCCCGACCGCGCGGCCATCGCCCGGCGCCTCGCCGCCTGCCCTCCGCTGGAGGAGCTCATGACGGCGGACGACCTGGAGAAGCAGCAGCTCGCCGGCACGCAGGCGCTCAAGCCCGCCGCGGTGCTCCTGCTCGTGGTGAACCATCCCGAGACCGCGGTCGTCTTCACGCAGCGCACCACGCACCTTCCCGACCACGCCGGGCAGATCAGCTTCCCGGGCGGGCGCTCCGATCCCGGGGATCGCTCGGCGGAGCGCACGGCGCTGCGCGAGGCCGAGGAGGAGATCGGCATCGATCCGGCGCGCGTGCAGCTGCTCGGGCGGCTCCCCGAGTACCGGACCTCGACGGGCTTCTCGGTGACGCCCGTGGTCGGCTGGGCGGAGCCGCCGCTGGATTACCGGCCCGATCCGCACGAGGTCGAGGACGTGTTCGAGGTGCCGCTCGCCTTCCTCCTCGATCCGCGCAACCACCGCTACGAGAGCGCCTTCCATCGCGGGCGCATGCGCAAGTACTGGGCGATGCCGTTCGGCGAGCGCTTCATCTGGGGCGCCACCGCCGGCATGCTCGTCACCTTCCACCGCATCCTCGCGGCGCGCGCGACCGCTTGACATAGAACGAACGATCGTTCTATTCTTGGCGGCATGATCCCTCCCGCCGCCCCCGCTTCCCTGAAGAGCCGCGAGTCCCGCCCCGGGAAGGGCGATGTCACGCGCGCCCAGATCCTCGCCGCCGCCGTGGAGCAGGCGAGCGCCGCCGGCTTCGAGTCGCTCACCATCGGCACGCTCGCGGAGCGCACCGGCCTTTCCAAGAGCGGGCTCTTCGCGCACTTCGGCTCGAAGGTCGAGCTGCAGAAGGCGGCGCTCGAGGAGGCCGCGCGCCAGTTCGTGGACCAGGTCTTCCTGCCGGCGCTCAAGGCGCCGCGCGGGGTGAAGCGCCTGCGCGCCCTGTTCGAGAACTGGATCAACTGGCCGAAGCGCGCCAACCTCCCCGGCGGCTGCCCGATCGACGCCGCCACGCGCGAGTACGACCACCAGCCCGGCGAGATGCGCGACGCCATCGTCGAGCGCCAGCGCAACCTCGACCGGGAGCTGCGCAAGGCCGTCCAGCTCGCCGTCGAGACCGGGGAGCTCGCCGCGCGCACCGACGCCCCGCAGGTCGTCTTCGAGTTCCTCGGCGTCATCGCCGCCTTCCATCGCGCCGAGGTGGTCTCCGGCCGCGAGGAAGCGCAGCGCCGCGCCCGCACCGCCTTCGAGCGCCTGATCCGCCAGCACGCCGCCTGAAAGGAAACGCCATGCACCGCGCCGCCTTCTCCGCGAAAAGCACGAACGTTCGTGTTCAATGGTCGGATTCGACCCTCGTGCCCGCCGTCGAGGAGCGGCCGGCCGCCGCGCTCGCCCTCGCGCTCGGCCTCTGGGGTGCCGCCGTCGCCGTGGCCGCCGCGGACGGAGTGTTCGCGCGCCTCGGCACGGGGCTCGATCTCGCCCTGGCCGCGTTCGCGGCGCTCTTCGCGGCGGGAACCTATGCGCTCGACGAACGGGTGCGGGAGCGTATCGACGCCACCCGCCCGCGGGTGGTGGCGGCGGTCGCGCTGGGCGGAGACGCCGCGCTCGCAGCGTGCATGATCGCGGCCGGTCCCGCGAGCCTCGCGCAGGGCCCGCTCGCGCTCGTCGCCTTCTTCGCCGCGCCGCTCGCGCTCGCCGCGCACCTGCCGCTCGCCCGCGCGCTGCGCAGCCGCCGGCTCAGGCGAGGGTCTGGGAGATCACCTGGCGCGCGCCCGGCCGCGACCTGAGCTCGCCGTAGTAGCGCTCGAGGTTCGGGCGCGGCGTGCGCGCGAGGGGCAGGTTCAGCCAGCGGTGCACGGCGCAGCCGACGACGACGTCCGCGGCGGTGAAGCGATCGCCGGTGAGGAAGCGCCGTTCGTCGAGCTGCGCGTCGAGGGTCGCGGCGCACTTCTCGCCCTTCACGCGCGAGGCCTCGACGCTCGCCGCGTTGCGCTTCTCGGCCGGCACGCGGACGAGCTCCCAGAACGCGTCGCGCATCGCGGGCACGAACGAGGTCGAGAGCCACTCCATCCAGCGGTCGACCTGCGCGCGCTCGCGCAAGTCCTCGGGCCAGAGGTTTCCGGCGGAATGCTTCGCCGCGAGGTAGCGCACGATGACGTTCGACTCGGGGAGCACGAAGCCGTCCTCCTCGAGCACCGGCACGAGGCCCGTCGGGTTCTTCGCGAGGTACTCGGGCGTGTCGTTGCCGCCGAACTTGCCGCCGACATCCAGGCGCTCGTACCTGAGGCCCAGCTCGTCGCAGCACCAGATCACCTTCTGCACGTTGATCGACGACAGGCGTCCCAGGATTCTCAGCATCCGCGGCTCCTCACAGGCGATGGGCGCCGACGAGCAGGCGGTCGTAGACCGAGTACTGCTCCTCGACTTCGTTGCCGCCGGCGCGCGGCTCGCGCTTGACGGTGATCCACGATTCGGGCGCGAGCGTCTCGCACACCTCGGCGGTGTGGCGCACTTCTTCCTCGGCCACCCGGCGGGCGGCCTCCCACGACGGCGCGCCCCAGGCGCGCACCAGGTGCCAGGCGAGCGCGTCGGCCTGCGCGGCGGCCTCCTCGTCGCTCGCCTCCACCACTTCGGCGATCGTGCAGCGCGCACGGGAACCCACGGCGACGAAGGAGGCCTCGCAATGGCACGCGGGGTTGCAGCGGCGCTCGCCCGCGAAATCGCAGATGGCGTAGCCGCCGGTCACGACCGCCTCGCCCTCCTTCGCCGCGCCGCACGCGCGGAACACCTGCTCGTCGGAGTCGTCGAGGCGCACTGCGCGCAGCAGCTTCGGCATGGAAACGTTTCGAAACGGGGAGGAAAGCCGGAGTGCATATATCATACCGGCATGCCTGCCAAGCGCATCGCCATCGTGACCGGTGGCAACCGCGGCCTCGGCCGCGAGATCGCCCGCCAGCTCATGAAGGCGGACGCGTTCGTGGTCGCCGGCTGCCGCGACAAGGCGAAGTGCGACGACGCCCTCGAGTTCCTGCGCCGCGAGGGATCCAACGTCGACGCCTTCCCGCTCGACGTCACCGACACCCGCTCCGTGAAGCGCTTCGTCGAGCAGGTGGACAAGCACCACGGCGCCCCCTCGATCCTGGTGAACAACGCCGGCATCTACCCGGAGTCGACCAACGCGCGCGTCGTGGACACGCCGACCTCCGTCTGGCGCGAGACGTTCGAGACCAATCTCTTCGGCGCCGTGCGCATGTGCCGCGAGGTGGTGCCGCTCATGCGCAAGATGCGCTTCGGGCGCATCGTGAACGTCTCGAGCGGCCTCGGGCAGCTCCACCAGATGGGGGAGGGCAGCCCCGCCTACCGCGTCTCGAAGGCCGCGCTCAACGCTCTCACGCGCACCCTCGCCGCCGAGGTCGCCGGCGCGGGCATCCTCGTGAACTCCATGAGCCCGGGATGGGTCCGAACCGGAATGGGCGGAGAGGATGCACCGCGCTCGGTGGAAGAGGGCGCCGACACCGCGGTCTGGCTCTGCCTGCTTCCCTCCAACGGCCCCACGGGCCAGTTCTTCCGGGATCGCAAGCCCATCCCCTGGTAGGTCCATGAAGCCTGTCGTCCGCTGGATCCTGCTCGCCGCGCTGGCGCTGCTCGCGGCGGCCTGCGCGCGCCTCGCGTACATGAACGCGTCGCTCGCCTACTCTCAGGCGACGCCGCTCATCGCGTGGACCGTGGACGGATACGTGGACCTCACGCACGAGCAGCGGGACTGGCTGCACGCGCGCCTCGACCGCGCGATGGCCTGGCACCGCGCCCGCGAGCTGCCCGAGTACTCCCGCTTCCTCGCCTCGGTGGCCGACCGCTCCGACCGCGCCTTCACCGACGAGGAGGTCGCGAAGGCCTGGGCCGACGTGCGCGAAGACTACCGCCGCGTGGTCGAGCGCATCCTGCCCGATGCCGCCGATTTCCTGCTCACCCTCGACGAGCGCCAGCTCGCCAACATGCAGCGCCGGTTCGACCAGGACAACCGCAAGTTCGTGAAGGAATCGACGCGCGGCACGCCCGCCGAGCGCCAGGCCCAGGCGGCGAAACGCGCCGCGGGGCACCTCGAGGAATGGGTGGGGGACCTGCAGCCGTCGCAGCGCGCGATCGTCGCCGCGTGGGCGCAGGCGCTGCCGCCGCTCGTCGAGGAGCGCCTCGCCGACCGACGCTACCGGCAGTCGGAGACCATCGCGCTCGCCCGTACCCGCGACCGCGAACGCATCATCGCCGGGCTGCACCGCCTGCTGCTGGAGACGGACGCCTGGCGCCGGCCGGAGCGGCGCGAGAAGTTCGCGGCGCGCGAGCGCGCGACGCTGCACATGATCGCCGTGCTGAGCGCGACGCTCACGCCCGCCCAGCGCGCGCACCTGAAGGGCCGCATCCGCGGCTACATGCAGGACATCACGCGGTTCGCTTCTTCGGGGTGATGCGCGCGGCGCCCGGCGCTCGCGCGCCGTCAGAAGCGGCGCTTGAGCGCCTCGGTCGCCGCGACGAGCCGCGAGCGGATGCCGGGCTCGAAGGCCGAGTGGCCCGCGTCGGGAACGATCGCGTACTCGGCCTCGGGCCACGCGCGATGCAGGTCGTCGGCGGAGACCGCCGGGCATACGACGTCGTAGCGGCCCTGCACGATCACCCCGGGGATCGGCGCGAGGCGCCGCGCATGGTCGAGCAGGAAATTCTCCGGCAGGAAGATGTCGTTCACGAAGTAGTGCGCCTCGATGCGCGCGAGCCCGAGCGCCACGCGGTCCGATGCGAAGTCGGCGACCAGCGCGGGGTTCGGCAGCAGCGTCGAGCAGGAGCCTTCGTACACGCTCCACGACCGCGCCGCCGGCATGTGCACCGCCGGATCGGGATCGACGAGGCGCCGGTGGTAGGCGGCGAGGAGGTCGCCGCGCTCCGCCTCGGGGACGAAGCCGGCGAACGTGCGCCAGGCCTCGGGGAAGATCGCGCGCAGCCCGTACAGGAACCAGTCGATCTCGCTCGCGCGGCAGAGGAAGATGCCGCGCAGCACGAGGGCGAGGCAGCGCTCGGGGTGGTGCTCCGCGTAGGCGATCGCGAGCGTCGAGCCCCACGATCCGCCGAACACCATCCAGCGGTCGACGCCGAGGTGAGCGCGCAGGCGCTCGAGGTCGGCGACGAGGTCCGGCGTGGTGTTGCGCTCGAGGCAGCCGAGCGGCGTCGAGCGGCCCGCGCCGCGCTGGTCGTACACGACGATGCGGTAGAAGGCGGGATCGAAGAACTGCCGGTGCACGGCGCTCGAGCCGGCGCCGGGACCGCCGTGGAGGAACACCACCGGCACTCCGCGCGGGTTGCCGCTCTCCTCCCAGTACATGCGATGCGGGGCGTCGAGCTCCAGCATGCCGCTCCTCGAGGGCTCGATCGGGGCGAAAAGGGGGTGCAGCTCGGAGCCGCTCGCGTGCTTCTCCTGGGGCATGGGTCCGCTTCCGGGTTGATCCGGGAAGATTATCAGATGGCCGCTCGCGCACGCATCCCTTGTCTTGCAGCGCATCAATCCTGATATTCAGGGGGAAAGCGTTTACACTATGCGGCGTTGCAGCATCAGCAGGGGGTAACATTGGAGGCGATGCTCTACCAATTCTACGATTGGCAGCGCGCGGCGCTCGAGCCGTGGAGGGCATTCGCGCAGGCCGCCAACGAGCTTTACGGGCATCCCGACAGCCCGCTCTCCTACCTTCCCGGAAGCCGCAACGTCGCCGCCGCGTTCGACCTCATGACGCGGCTCACGCAGCGCTACGAGCGCCCGGAGTTCGGCATCGCGAGCGTCACCTCGGGCGGCGCGGAATACGCGGTCCACGAGCGCTGCGAGCTCGACCGGCCGTTCTGCCGCCTGCTGCACTTCGTGAAGGACGGCGCGCCGGAGCAGCCGAGCGTGATCGTCTTCGCGCCGCTTTCCGGGCACTTCGCCACGCTCCTGCGCGACACGGTGCGCACGCTCCTCGCCGACCACGACGTGTGGATCACCGACTGGAAGGACGCGAAGGAGATCCCGATCGCGGTGGGCCCCTTCCATTTCGACGACTACGTCGCCTACGTGCGCGAGTTCATCCGCTGCGCGGGCGGCGCCGACTGCCATGCGATCTCCGTGTGCCAGCCGACCGTGCCGGTGCTCGCCGGGGTCTCGCTGATGGGCGCCGAGGGCGAGCCGGTCCCGCGCACCCTCACCATGATGGGCGGCCCGATCGACACGCGCCGCAGCCCCACGGCGGTCAACACGTTCGCGAAGCACCGGCCGCTCTCGTGGTTCGAAGCGCGCGTGATCCAGCGCGTGCCGATGCGCTATCCGGGGTTCATGCGCCGCGTGTACCCGGGCTTCCTGCAGTTCGCCGGGTTCGTCGCCATGAATCCGGACCGGCACATGGAATCGCACCTGCAGTACTACCAGCACCTCGTGGCGGGCGACGGCGAGAGCGCGGACGCGCACCGGCGCTTCTACGACGAGTACAACGCGGTGATGGACCTTCCGGCCGAGTACTACCTCGAAACCGTGGATCGCGTCTTCCAGCGCCACCAGCTTCCGCAGGGCGAGCTGGTCGTGGCGGGCAGGCGCGTGCGGCCCGAAGCCGTCCGCGGCACGGCGCTCTTCACCATCGAGGGCGAGCTCGACGACATCTCGGGCAACGGCCAGACCGAGGCGGCCCACGGCCTCATGCGCGCCCTGCCGGCGCGCGACAAGCAGCACTTCGAGGCGAAGGGCGTGGGGCACTACGGCATCTTCAGCGGCCGCAAGTACCGCGAGCTCATCTACCCCCGCATCCGCGACTTCATCGCGCGGCGCGCCTGAGGCGCGTTCCTCCGGCGATCCCGCCGCCCCGCAGCGGCCGCTGACCTACAATCGGCGAAACACCGAGGAGGATTGCATGCCGAAGCCGGTCACCCCGCAGGACATGTTCGACCTCTGGCAGAAGATGGTGAACCCGGGCGCCTTCCCGCTGCAAAGCCTCATGTTCCCGGTGCTCGACCCGAAGGAGATCGAGAAGAAGGTCGCCGAGCTCGAAACCGTCGAGCACTGGCTCAAGGCGAACCTCAACCTCCTGCAGCTCTCCATCAAGTCGCTCCAGTACCAGCGCTCGCTCCTCGAGGGCGGCGAGAGGGCCGCCGCCGCGATGCAGTCCGAGGGAAGCGCGGCGCCCGACACGCCGAATCCGGCGATCTGGGCCTGGAACATGATGGCCCAGGCGGGCAAGACCATGGCCGACGCGGCGCAGCAGGCCTCCCAGCCGCCGGCGAAGCCGGCCGCGCGCAAGCGCCGCAAGTGAGCGTCTAGAACGGCACGCGTGCGTCGGGCTTGGCCGAGAGCAGCACGCGCTTGAAGTCGCCGCGGATGCGGTCGAGCGCGGCCGTCGAGTCGGCCTCGAAGCGCAGCACCAGCACCGGCGTGGTGTTCGAGGCGCGCATCAGCCCGAAGCCGTCGGGATACTCCACGCGCAGCCCGTCGATCGTGTTCACGTCGGTCGCGCCGTCGAATTTCGCGGTCTTCTGCAGCTCGGCGATGAGGCGATGGTTCTCGCCCTCGCGCTCGAGCGCCACGTTGAGCTCCGGGGTCGAGATCGAATCGGGGAGCGACTCGAGGGGCATCGAGGCGTCGCGCGCGCGCGAGAGGATCTCGAGCAGGCGCGCGCCCGCGTAGAGGCCGTCGTCGAACCCGTACCAGCGGTCCTTGAAGAACACGTGGCCGCTCATCTCCCCGGCGAGCGGTGCCCCGGTTTCCCGCAGCTTCGCCTTGATGAGCGAGTGCCCCGTCTTCCAGAGCAACGGCCTGCCGCCGTGCTCGCGGATCCAGGGGAAGAGGCTCCTCGTGCACTTCACGTCGAAGATGATCTCGGCGCCGGGATTGCGCTCCAGCACGTCGGCGGCGAAGAGCATGAGCTGGCGGTCGGGGTAGATGATGCGCCCCGACTTGGTGACGACGCCCAGCCGGTCGCCATCGCCGTCGAACGCGAGGCCGAGCTCCGCGTCGCTCGACCTCACCTTCTCGATCAGGTCCTCGAGGTTCTCGGGCTTCGAGGGATCGGGATGGTGGTTGGGGAAGGTGCCGTCGACCTCGCAGTAGAGCTCCGTCACCTTGCAGCCGAGGCGCCGGTAGAGCTCCGGCGCGACCGATCCCGGCGAGCCGTTGCCGCAATCGATCGCGATCGCGAGGGGACGCGCGAGCTTCACGTCGGAGGTGATGCGCTCGAGGTAGGCCTCGCGGATGTCCGAGACCTCGAGCCGCCCGCGGCCGCTCGCGAAGTCGCCGCTTTCGACGAGGCGGCGCACGTCCTGGATCGCCTCGGCGGCGAGCGTGTCGCCCGCGACCATCATCTTGAGGCCGTTGTACTCGGGCGGGTTGTGGCTGCCGGTCACCATCACGCCGCTGCCGGTGCGGAGCTGGAAGGTGCCGAAATAGAGCATCGGCGTTGCGACGACGCCGATGTCCACCACGTCCATCCCGGCGGCCTGCAGGCCCTTCGCGAC
>DATIVM010000228.1:0-6501 GCA_035465975.1 Usitatibacter sp. | reverse complement strand
GCACCCGCTCGATCTCCGCCGCGGCGACCGGCTTCGTGAGGTGGAAGTCGAAGCCCGCGGCGCTGGAGCGCGCACGCGCCTCGTCCTGTCCCCACCCCGTCACCGCGACCAGCACGATGCGCCGCCCCCACGGCGAGGCGCGCACCCGCTCGCCGATCTGGTAGCCGTTCACGCCGGGCAGGCCGATGTCGAGCAGCGCCACGTCGGGCCGCTCGCGCTCGATCAGCGCGAGCGCGGCATCGCCGTCGCGCGCGGCGAGGCAGCGGTGGCCCCAGGTGCCGAGCAGCGTCGCGCACATCTCGCAGATGTCCTCGTTGTCGTCGGCGACGAGCACGCGCAGCGACGTCCGCCCGGCGCCCGGCGCGACGCCCGGCTCGCCCGCGGGCGGCCGGGCGGCCTCGCCGATCGGCAGGCGCACCACGAACCGGCTGCCGCGCCCCGGGCCTTCGCTGTGCGCTTCGACGCTGCCGCCGTGCAGGTCCACGAAGCCGCGCACCAGCGCGAGGCCGATGCCGAGGCCGCCCTCGGAGCGCTCGAGCGCGGAGCCCGCCTGCGAGAAGAGCGTGAAGAGCCGCGGCCTGAGCTCCGCGGGGATGCCGATGCCGGTATCGCGCACGACGATCACCGCCTCGCTCCCCTCGCGGCGCGCCTCGACCTCGATGCTGCCGCCCGGGTCGGTGTACTTCGCGGCGTTGGTGACGAGGTTGGTGAGGACCTGCGTGACGCGCACGGGGTCGGCGTCCAGTACCAGCGGGTCGGCCGGCAGCCTCGTCGAGAGGCGATGGCCCTTGGGGTCGATGAGCGGGCGCGCCGCCTCGATCGCCGCCGCGATGCACGCGCCGAGCTCCATGCGCTCCTTGCGCAGCGACACCGTGCCGCGGGCGATGCGCGAGATGTCGAGCAGGTCGTCGAGGAGCCGCGCCATGTGGCTCACCTGCCGCTCGATCACCGCCTGCGCGCGCCGGCGCGCCTCGTCGGTGGAGGCGGGATCGCGCGCGATCGAGACGGCGTAGCGCACCGGGGCGAGCGGGTTGCGCAGCTCGTGGGCGAGGATCGCGAGGAACTCGTCCTTGCGCCGGTCCGCGTCCTTGAGCGCCGCCTGCGCCGTGGCGCGCTCGATGAGGTCGGCGGCGGTGCGCGAGAGGATGTCGAGGAGGCGCAGCTCGCGCTCGCCGGGGCGCGAGGGCCAGGGGCTGTGCGTGACGAACGTGCCGATGAGGCGGCCGTCGCGGCTCCTGAGCGGGGTGCACTGCACGGCGCGAACGCCGGCCGCGAGGAGGGCGCGGCCGCGCGGCGACGAGCGCAGCGCCACGTCGGCGGCGATGTCCTCGACGATCACCCGCTCGCCGGTGCGCATCGCGGCGGCGCTCGGCAGCCCCTCGGACGCGTGCACCTCGCGGAAGCCCTCGCAGAAGGCGGCGTCGAAGCCGCGCGCCGCCACCATCCGCAGCGTGCCCGTGGCGGGCTCGTGCAGCTGGACCACGCCGCGCGTGCGCCCGGTGATTCGCAGGCCGGCGTCGAGGATCTCGAGGAGCAGGTCCTCGAGCTTGTCGTCGCGGCTGATGAGGCGCGAGCTGATCTGCTGCAGGTGGCGCATCGCCTCGAGCTCCCCGGCGAGCTGGTCGCGCAGCGCCTGCAGCTCGCGGTTCGCCTTCTGCACCGCGGAGAGGTCGCGCGCGATCTTGGAGATGCCGATGATGCGGCCCCCGGCGTCGCGCACCGGCGAAACCATGAGGGAGACGGGGATCCGCCGCCCGTCCTTCGCGACGCGGACCGTCTCGAAGTGGTCGACGCGCTGGCCCGAGCGCACGCGCGCGAGGATCTGCAGCTCCTCCTCGTGGAGCTCGGGCGGGATGAGGGTGGTGATGGGCTTCCCGACGATCTCGGCGGCGCGGTAGCCGTAGAGCCGCGAGGCCGCCGGGTTCCACGACGTGATGACGCCGTCGAGCGTCTTGCTGATGACGGCGTCCTCGGAGGACTCGACGATCGCCGCCATGTAGGCGCGCGCGCGATCGGGCTCGTGCCGGTGCGTGACGTCCATCACCATGCCGGAGAGGCGCACCGGGCGGTTCCCGGCGCCGAGCTCGGGGCGCCCCAGCGCCTGGATCCAGCGCAGTCCTTTGCGCGGATGCAGTACCCGGTGCTCGGAGCGGTACTCGCTGCCGGTCTCGATGCAGCGGCGGACCGCCGCGGCCACGCCGTCCCGGTCCTCGGGCATCACCACCGCCATGCCGCGCTCGAAGGTCGGCGGCTCGTGCGCGTCGAGCCCGTAGATCTCGCGGTACTCCGGCGACCAGTACACCTCGCCGTCCTCGACGCGCCAGCTCCAGGCGCCCAGCCCCGCGGCCTCGTACGAGAGGCGCAGCTGCGCCTCGGAGGCGAGCAGGGCGGCCTCGGCGCGCTCGTGGCGCTCGATGAGCGCGGCGTTCGCCACCACCGGCGCGGCGATGCCCGCGAGGCCCGACGCGATCGCGAGGAGCTGCTCGTCGTGCCGCCGGCCGGAGCGGCCCATGAAGAGCGTGAGCGCGCCGATGAGCTCGCCGCGGAAACGCATCGGCACGCTGATCATGGAGCGGAAGGCGAGGCGCCGCAGGGTCTCGAGGTGCTGCTCGTTCACCGCGACGTCGCGGTACCAGGCGTCGTCGACGTCCGGATGCAGCGCGGGGCGACCCGTGGTGAGCGCGCAGAGGTTCACGCCGTCGCGCGGCTGCGGCGACCAGCGCGTCGGGCGCAGCAGGGCTTCGAGCGCCTCGTCCTCGTGGGCGCGCGCGATGCGCACCACCTCGCCGCCGTCGCGCGCGTCGAAGAAGCCGAAATCGCCGAGGGCGGGAAGGCACGCCGCGAGCGTGAGCTCGAGCGTGTCGCGATAGCCGTCCGAAGAGGACAGGAGCTCGGCAGCGCGGCTGAAGATCGGCCCGGCCTCGCAGCCGACCACGGATTGCGCGATGGCCATGGACGGCGTTTCCGTTCTGGCGAGCGAAATGGACGATGGGCCCATTGTCGGTCCCCCGGCGGCGGCCCGCTGTCGGCGCAGTCCTACGCCGCTTCCCGCAGGGGGCCTGGGGCGTCCTGCCTTCACGTTATGCGCCCCTAGGACGCGCTCGAGCCGTTGGCCTCGTCCTCCGGGATGTCGAACTGCTCGCCCAGGAAGCGCAGGTAGTCGCCGAGCTGCTCGATGCAGCCGCGGACCGCGCGCGCGTCGCCGGTCCAGCCGGGGATCTCCCAGTTGCATCCGTGGTGGTTCTCGCGCCTTCGCCAGGCGACGGGCAGCGGCTCGACGCTCGCGCAGTCGCGCACCTTCGCGACCTTCGCGCGGATCAGCGTGTCGAGCACGCGCTTGCTGATCGTGGCTCGGGACATGGCATCGTCCGGCTTTCTCGTTGGGGATGGCCATGGGACCGCGAGTGAACGCTCGCCCCTTGTGGGACGGTCCATGCGCCGTGTGTGCGTGGAGCGCACTTCCGGCGGGTCGGAAACGCGGTCGCCGGTGCGTATGCCGTAGTCCGACAGGGAGGGCTTCGCGAACGCCCGACAAGCGAATCAGCGCGCGGGAGACTTCGCCATGGGTGCGCGGCCGGGGGGCCGGTCGCAGCGCGGCTCGTACACTCGTCCCATGGAGACCAGACGCACTCTCCGAGGGCCGCGATGCGGCCTGTGCCTCACTTGCGCCAACCGGGCCTCGCCCGAGGCGCCGCTGCCGGGTCGCCGTCGCGCCATCGAATGCCGCGCGGGCAGCGAGCCGCGCCAGGCGCTCTACGAATGCCCTTCGTACGTGCGCGTCTTCACGCGTGCGCCGCACGTTCCCGACCGCTTCCGCCGCCGCGCGGCCCATTGAAGGCCGCGCGGGTAGGAACGTTCCGACAGACCGGTCGGGAAAGCCCCAAGAGAATGGAGCCTTCCCATCCTCCGGACCGATGCCCGATGAGCTCCGTGACGCCGCTTCCGCGCTCCCCGATCTTCTGGGGCGAGATCTCGCCTTGCGAGCACGCGGTGCAGATCTACGGCGACGACCGCATATTCATGGACGCGCTCGAGGGATTCATCGGCGCGGGCCTCGCCGCGGGCGACGCGGCGATCGTGATCGCGACGCCCGCGCACATCGAGGCCCTCGAAACGCGCCTCGCCGCGCGCGGCCTGGACCTCGCCGCGGCGCGCCACGAGCAGCGCTACCTCGCGATTCCCGCCGACCGGATCCTGCGCGATTTCATGGTGGACGGATGGCCCGACGAGGAGCGCTTCCTGACGGTGGTGACGACGCTCCTCGACCAGGCGCGGCGCGGCGGCCGGCGCGTGCGCGCGTTCGGCGAGATGGTGGCGATCCTCTGGGCGCAAGGCCACGCCGCGGCCACCGTGCGCCTCGAGCACCTCTGGAACAAGCTCTGCAGCCGCGAGCGCTTTCCGCTATTCTGCGCATATCCGCAGGCGGGCTTCACCGGCGATCCCGCGAGCTCGCTGCGCGAGCTCTGCGCGACCCACTCCCGCGTCTTCTACGGCTGATCCGCCCTTGCCGTGCCCCGCACCGCGCGCTGCGACGCGCGCATCGAAGCGTGTTGCGCTGCGTTCGCTCGCGCTCGCCGCCCTCGCGGTGCTCGCCTCGGCGGGGCGCGCGGCGAACGCGGCGCCCGATACGCTCGAGGAACGCATCCAGGCCTGCGCCGCATGCCACGGCAAGCGCGGCGAGGGGCTGCGCGCGAACGAATACTTCCCCGCCATCGCGGGAAAGCCCGCGGGCTACCTGTACGACCAGCTGGTGAACTTCCGCGACCGGCGCCGGCAGTCGGCGACGATGAACTACATGGTCGCGTTCCTCTCGGATGCGTACCTGCGCGAGATCGCGGACCACTACGCCGCGCTCCCGTCGCCGCCCGCGCCGCCGCCCGCCGCGGCGGACCGCGCGATCCTCGCGCGCGGCGAGGCGCTCGTGCTGCGCGGCGACCGCGCGCGCGACATCCCGGCGTGCACCGCGTGCCACGGCAAAGCGCTCACCGGCATGCAGCCCTCGGTGCCGGGCCTCCTCGGCCTCGATCCGCGCTACGTCGCGGCGCAGATCGGCGCGTGGCGAAGCGGCCTGCGCCGCGCGAAGGAGCCCGACTGCATGGCGACCATCGCCTCGCTGCTCGGGCCCGGCGACATCTCGGCGATCGCGGCGTGGCTCGCGAGCCGCTCCGGCGCCGAGCGCCCGCCGCCGCTCGCGGCCGGCGCGCTGAAGCCGCCCGCGCGCTGCGGGAGCATCGAGTCGCCCGACGTTCCGCGCGCCGCCGCCGCGGCGCCCGCATCGCGCGGCGAATACCTGGTCGCGGCCGGAAGCTGCCGGTCCTGCCACACCCAGCCGGGCGGCCCGCCGTTCGCCGGCGGACGGCCGATCCCGACGCCCTTCGGCACCATCTACAGCACCAACCTCACGCCCGACGTGCGCACCGGCATCGGCCGGTGGAGCGCCGACGATTTCCGCCGCGCGCTGCACGAGGGCGTCGCACCGGACGGCTCGTACCTCTATCCCGCGTTCCCGTACACGAGCTACACGAAGGTCACGCGCGCCGACGCCGACGCGATGTTCGAGTACCTGCGCGGGCTCGCGCCCGTGGAGCGCGCGACCCGCGCGCCGCAGATGCGCTTTCCCTACGACAAGCGCGCGCTCCTCGCGGGATGGCGTGCGCTCTATTTCCGGGCCGGCGAGTATCGCGACGACCCGAAGCGCTCGCCGCAGTGGAATCGCGGCGCGTACCTGGTGCAGGGCCTCGGCCATTGCAGCGCGTGCCATGCCCCGCGCAACGCGTGGGGCGCGGTGACCGGGGAGCCGCGCGTGGGCGGCGGGCTCATCCCGATGCTCAACTGGTACGCGCCCTCGCTCGCCGCGAGCCGCGAGACGGGGCTCGGCGACTGGCAGCCGGCCGACATCGAGTCGTTGCTCTCGACCGGCGTCTCGCCGCGCGGCGCGGTGTTCGGCCCGATGGCGGAGGTGGTGCGCGACAGCCTGCAGCGGCTCGCGCCCGAGGACATCGCGGCGATCGCGGCCTATCTCAAGTCGCAGCGCGAGGAGGAGGAGGGCGTGCGCGGGAGCGAGGACGGCATCCCGGCGCCAGTTCTCGCGCCGGTCCTCGCCGCGGGCGAGCGCATCTATCGCGACCGCTGCTCCGATTGCCACGGCGAGGAAGGGCGCGGCGACGGCCGCGCCTATCCGCCGCTCGCCGACAACGAGTCGATCCTGATGCCCGATCCCGTGAACGCGATCCGCATGACGCTGAACGGCGGCTTCGCGCCGAGCACGGCGGGCAACCCGCGGCCCTACGGCATGCCGCCCTTCGCGCACCTGCTCGCCGACGACCAGGTGGCGGCCGTGGTCACCTACATCCGGCGCTCGTGGGGCAACGACGCGCGCCCGGTCTCTCCGGTGGAAGTGGCCGCGGCGCGTGGCGTGCCGCTGGACTAGCCGGCGCTCAGGCCGACTGCAGGTCCTGGGGCGGGCAGCCCTTGCGGCAGAAGACCGTATGGAGCGTCGCC
>DATIVM010000227.1:0-3357 GCA_035465975.1 Usitatibacter sp. | reverse complement strand
CGCCATCGGCAGGGGGAATGTCTTGGAGGGGGCGGGGCCCCGCGGGACTTCAGCCCGCCAGCGCCGCCTCGAAGCGCGCGGCCTCGTAACAGGCGAGGCGTTCGCGCAGCCGCACCACGTCGCCCACGATGATGAGCGTCGGCGGCTGCAGCTCGGCCGCGGCCGCGAGCGCCGGGAGCGTCGCGAGGTCGCCGGTCACCACCCGCTGCCTCGGCGTGGCGCCCTGCTGCACGATCGCGGCGGGCGTCTGCGGCGCGAGGCCGTGCTCGACCAGCTTCGCGCAGATCTCGGGCAGATTCTGGAAGCCCATGTAGATCGCGAGGGTCTGGCGCGGGCGCGCGAGCGCTTCCCAGTCGAGATCGAGGCTGCCGTCGCGGCGGTTGCCGGTGACGAACACGCAGGCCTGCGCGTGGTCGCGATGCGTGAGCGGGATGCCGGCGTAGGCCGCCACGCCGAGGGCCGCGGTGATGCCCGGCACCACGTCGAAGGCGACGCCTTCACGTCCCAGCACCTCGATCTCCTCGCCGCCGCGCCCGAACACGAACGGGTCGCCGGCCTTGAGGCGCAGCACGCGCAGCCCCTCGCGGGCGAGCCGCACCAGGAGCGCGCTGATCTCCTCCTGCGGCAGGGCGTGGTTGGCGCGGCGCTTGCCGACGTAGATGCGACGCGCTTCCGCCCGCACGAGGTCCATGATCGGCGTGGTCACGAGGTTGTCGTACAGCACCACGTCGCACTGCCGCATGATGCGCAGCGCCTTCACGGTGAGCAGGTCGGGGTCGCCGGGGCCGGTGCCCACGAGGTAGACGTGGCCCGGGGGAAACTCGCGCGCGCTCATGGCTGTGCCTCCTCTTCGACGGGACGCGCGGCGGCGACTTCGGCCGCCGCGGCCTTCATGCGCCGGACGTAGGCGACGAAGCGCCGCGCCCAGTCGTTGCCGCCCACGCTGCGCTGGTGCGCGTACGAGGCGAGCACGTTGCGATGCACGAGCCCGTCGCGTTCCCCGTCGATCCCGTGGCCGCGCATCACGCGGTAGGCGTAGCGCACGCCGGGGTCGACGTTCTCGAGGCTCGAGTAATGGAATTCGTGGGCCTGGACGGGCCCGCCGCCCGCCCATGGATGGCCCGTCGTCTCCGCGAGCGTCACGTAGCCCTTGCCGACGGGCTTGCGGTGCATCACCACGTCGGCGGGAATGGCGCCCGCCATGCGATGCGTGCGCCCGCCCATGGTGATCGAGCGCGCCAGATACATGAGGCCGCCGCACTCGGCGTACACGGGAAGGCCGCGCTCCACCGCCGCGCGGATCTCGCCGCGCAGCGCCGCGTTGGCCTCCAGCTCCGCGGCGAGCGTCTCGGGAAATCCCCCGCCGATGAAGAGCGCGTCCACGTCGGGAAGCCGCGCATCGGCGAGCGTGTCGAACGGCACCAGCACGGCGCCCGCCTCCTGCAGCGCCTCGAGGTCGTCCGGATAGTAGAAGCCGAAGGCGCGGTCGCGGGGGATGCCGATGCGCGGGCCGCCCGCGGGCGGCGCCGAGGAACGCTGCGCGGCAGGCTCCGCAAGCGGGCTCGCCCCGGCGGCGGCCGCGAGGATCGCGGCCACGTTCACGCCCGATTCGATCCGGTCGGCGAGAGCGCGCACGCGCGCCTGCGCGTCGGCCGCCTCGTTCGCGGGCACGAGACCCAGATGCCGCTCGACGATCGCGAGCTTCGGGTCCTCGCCGATCGCGCCCAGCACCTCGAGCGGCGTGTAGGCCTCGATCGCCGCGCGCAGCTTCGCCTCGTGGCGGGCGCCGCCCAGGCGGTTGAGGATCACGCCGGCGATCCGCACCTGCGGATCGAACCCGGCGAGGCCGAGGAGGAGCGCCGCGGCCCCGCGGCCCGTGCCGCGCGCGTCGAGGACGAGCACCACCGGGACGCCCAGCCGCCGTGCGAGGGTCGCGTTGCTGTCGGAGCCGTCCAGCGCGAGCCCGTCGTGCAGGCCCATGTTGCCCTCGATGAGCGCCACCTCCGCACTCCCCGCGTGCCGCCGCCAGTACTCGTCGACGCCGAGCGCGCCCTGCAGGTGGATGTCGAGATTGCGGCACGGCCGGCCCGCGGCGACCGAGAGCCATTGCGGATCGATGAAATCGGGCCCCTTCTTGAACGGCTGCACGGCGAGCTCGCGCCGCGCGAGCGTCGCCGCGAGCCCGCAGGCGACCGTCGTCTTTCCCGAGGACCGCCACGCGGCCGAGACCATGAACCCGGCCATGAAGCGGCCCATCATGCGTGCAGCGCCCCCTCGCGCGGCAGGATCGCGAAGAGCCGCGCGCCGATCGCGGTGAGGAGCGCCGCCATCGCGACACCGGCCACGCCGAGCGCGACTTCCGGGGCGCTCGGCACGTAGCGGGCGACGGCGCCGTCGGCGAAGCTGCTCGACGCCTCATAGCCCGCGAAGATCTCCATCGGGAATGCCTGGCCGCCGATCACGAATACGTAGAGGAACGCGAGCGCGCCGCCGAGCACGAGGAGGCTCGCCGCCACGCGCGCGCGCGGCCCGGCGAGCCGCGGATGCCAGAGGAGCGCCACGGGAAGGAGGCTTCCGAGGACGATGAATCCGATCCAGAAGAGCGCCGCATAGGGCTCGCCGCGCAGCAGGATGAAGCGCTCGAAGCCGGATTCCTTCGCCCAGTAGAGGTTCGCGAGGTGGTAGACGGCCGCGAGCCACAGCGCCACGACGATGAAGAGGCCGAGGAGGCGCGAAAGCCTCGCGGCGAGCGCCTCGTCCATGGGAGCGCCGCCTGCCGCGGCAAGCGCGGGCTGCGCCACGCAGAAGGCGGCCGTGCCCCAGGCGAGGGAGAGCGCGATGAAGAGCGGCGCGATGATCGCCGCCGCGTAGGCCTGGCGGGCGACGAGGAAGCCGAAGATGGAGCCCGTCCCGGTGGTGAGGACGATGCGCCAGGTGAACGCGAGGATGCCGACGGGCCGCGAGTAGTGTCCGTAGCGCTTCTCCAGCATCGTCCACAGGTACGCCGCGCCGATCGCGAAGAAGCCCGTGTAGAGGAACATGTTCCACGCGAAGATGGAGCGGAAGTTGTAGCGCGTGGCGGCGATCGCGAGGCGCTCCGGGCGGCCCAGGTCGAGCACCAGCACCATGAGCCCGCCGGCGAGCAGTGCCAACGCGAGCAGCACCGAGAGCGGCGCCCAGGGCTTGTAGTCGGCCTGCTTGAAAGCCGAGGCGATCGAGGCGACGTTGAGCGCGCCCGAGGCGGCGACGATGAGGAAGATCGCGAACACGTGCGGGAGGCCCCAGACGATCTGGTTGTTCATCCCGGTGACGATGTGGCCGGACTCTTCCATGTAGTGCGCGGCCCCGAGCCCGGCC
>DATIVM010000226.1:0-7125 GCA_035465975.1 Usitatibacter sp. | reverse complement strand
GACCCGGTGACGACGAGGAGCGGGGGCCGGAGGCCCGACTCGCGCGCGAGCCAAAGCGCGTCCGCCGAGCCGCTCGTGTGGACCGCGGCCCTGGGCATGAAGCGTTCCTCCCTAGACCACGGTGACGGGAATCTTGCCGATGCGCGCGCGCCACTGGGCCGGCCCGCTCCTGTGCACGGCGTTGCCGGCCGCATCCACCGCCACCGTGACCGGCATGTCCTTCACCTCGAACTCGCGGATCGCTTCCATGCCGAGGTCCTCGAAGGCGAGCACGCGCGAGGCGCGGATCGACTTCGAGACGAGGTAGGCGGCGCCGCCCACCGCGATGCAATAGAGCGCGCCGTGCTTCCGGATGGATTCCGTGGCGACCGGGCCGCGCTCGCTCTTGCCCACCATGCCGAGGAGGCCGGTCTGCGCGAGCACGGGCTCCACGAACTTGTCCATGCGCGAGCTGGTGGTCGGGCCCGCGGGACCCACGACCTCGTCGCGCACGGCGTCAACCGGTCCCGTGTAGTAGATGAAGCGGCCGCGCAGGTCCACGGGGAGCTTCTCGCCCTTCGCCAGCATGTCGACGATGCGCTTGTGGGCGGCGTCGCGGCCGGTGAGGAGCTTGCCGGAGAGGAGCAGGCGATCGCCCGCCTTGAAGGTGGCGATCTCTTCCCTGCTGATCGTGTCCAGGTTCACGCGCTTGCTGGTGGACAGGTCGAGCGTGAGCTTCGGCCACGCGTCGAGCGAGGGCGGGTCGAGCTTCGCGGGGCCGCTGCCGTCGAGCACGAAATGCGCGTGGCGGGTCGCCGCGCAGTTCGGCAGCAGCGCGACCGGCTTCGACGCGGCGTGCGTCGGGAACCCGGTGACCTTCACGTCGAGCACGGTGGTGAGGCCGCCCAGGCCCTGCGCGCCGATGCCGAGCGCGTTCACCTTGTCGTAGAGCTCGAGGCGCAGCTCCTCCTCGCGCGTCTTCGGCCCGCGCGCCTTGAGCTGGTGGATGTTCATCGGCTCCATCATGGCCCACTTGGCCATCAGCATGCATTTCTCGGGCGAGCCGCCGATGGCGAGCGAGAGCATGCCGGGCGGGCACCAGTCGGCGCCCATGGTGGGCACGATGGAGAGCACCCAGTCCACGATCGAGTCGCTCGGCAGCAGCATCGCGAACTTCGACTTGTTCTCCGATCCGCCGCCCTTCGCCGCGACGATCACCTCCACCTTGTCGCCGGGGACGAGCTCCACGTGCGTCACGGCGGGCGTGTTGTCGCCGGTGCTCCTGCGCTTGCCGTCGGGGTCGGCGAGCATCGAGGCGCGCAGCGGGTTGTCCGGGTCGGTGTAGGCGCGGCGCACGCCCTCGTTCACGAGCTGCTCGAGCGAGAGCTTCGTGTCCCAGCGCACGTCCATGCCGGCGCGCACGAAGGCGATCGCGATGCCGGTGTCCTGGCAGATGGGACGGTGGCCTTCCGCGGCCATGCGCGAGTTGACGAGGATCTGCGCCATCGCGTCCTTCGCGGCGGGCGATTCCTCGCGCTGGTAGGCCTCCCAGAGGTCGCGGATGTAGTCCTCGGGGTGGTAGTAGCTGATGAACTGGAAGGCGTCGGCGACCGACTGGATGAAGTCCTGCTCGCGGATCGTGGTCATGGGTTTCGCTTTCAGACGCCCGGGCGTTCGGGCAGTTCGTGGCGGCGCGCGCGGGCCCTCTCCGGAGGCTGCGGCATGATGCGGTCGGCCGCGGCGATCGCCATCGCCGACAGCAGGAAGGCGAGGTGGATGCCGGTCTGGGCGACGATGGTCTTCGCGTCGTAGGCCGCCGCGTTGATGAAGGTCTTGAGCAGGTGGATGGACGAGATGCCGATGATCGCCGTGGCGAGCTTCACCTTGAGGACCGAGGCGTTCACGTGCGAAAGCCATTCCGGCTGGTCGGGATGGCCCTCGAGGCCCAGGCGCGAGACGAACGTCTCGTAGCCGCCGACGATCACCATGATGAGCAGGTTGGAGATCATCACCACGTCGATGAGCCCGAGCACGACCAGCATGATCACCGTTTCGTTGAGCTTGGTGGGTTTGCCCACGCCCTCGACGGTCACGGCGTCGAGGATGTGCCCGAGCGAGTCCGAGTGGCCGAAGGCCGCCAGGATGAGGTGGTACAGCTCCTGCCAGAAGAGCCAGACGTAGATCGCCTGCGCGAGGATGAGCCCGATATACAGCGGCACCTGCAGCCACCGGGTCATGAAGATCAGGTTGGGCAGCGGCCTGAGCGGCCGCATCTTGGTGTCGTCGTCCATGGGGTTCCCGCGGGGCGTGAGGCTTCGGGTGTGCGGCGGCGCGGGGGCGCTTGCGCCGATTTCCGCAACGCACAATTTTACCACCCCCGGTCGCGCGAACCGGCCGGCGGCGACCTCAGCGGCGCGCGGCGCGCGCGAGGATGTTGCGCGCCGTGGTCACCACCGGCGCATCGACCATCTTGCCGTCCACCTTCACGGCTCGCCCGCCGGAGGCGGCGTCCGCCTCCACGACGCGCTTCGCCCAGGCGACCTCCTCCTCGCCGGGCGCGAACGCCTCGTGCACGACGGACACCTGCTTCGGATGGATGCAGAGCTTGCCGCCGAACCCGAAGCGCTTCGCGCGCAGCGTGTCCGCGCGCAGGCGCGGCTCGTCGTCGGTCTGCACCGTGACGCCGTCCACCGCGGGCGCGATGCCGGCGACGCGGCTGGCGATCGATACGGCGAAGCGCAGCGGCGCGAGCTCGGGCTCGCCCTCGCTCCAGCTCATGCCCGTGTCGGCCATGAAGTCGAGGTGGCCGATGGCGAGCCGCACCACGCCGGGCGCCGAGGCGACGGCGTCGAGGCCGCGCAGCGCGAGCACGGTCTCGACGAGCGGCACGATGGCGGCATCCGGAAGCGCGGCGCGCACCGCGGCGACGTGCGCGGCGGTTTCCGCCTTGGGCAGCATCACGGCGGCGGCGGGCGCGAGGCCCTTCAGCGCCGCGAGATCGTCCGCGAGCAATCCCGACGCGTTGGCGTTGACGCGCACCAGGACGGGGATCGCGTGCCCCGTGAGGCCGGCCCACGCGCTGCGCACCGCCTCTCGGGCAGCGGCCTTCTCCGAGGGCGGCACCGCATCCTCGAGGTCGAGCACGATGGCGTCGGCGCCGCTCGCGGCGGCCTTCCCGAAGCGGTCGGGGCGGTTGCCGGGAACGAAGAGCAGGGTGCGGGCTGCGGCGAGCGGATGGTCCATGGCGGTCAGGGCGGCGATTGCGGACTGCGGGCGGCGGAGGCGTGGGCGATGCGCGCGATGAACGCTTCGTCGAAGCCCAGCTCGCGCAGGATCGCCGCGTTGTGCTCGCCCACGCGCGGGATCGGATCCATGCGGTATTCGAACCGGTCGTTGTTCCCCGGCGGCTTGAGCGCGGGGATCGTCCCGGCGGGAGAATCCACCTCCGCCCAGCGATGGCGCGCGGCGAGCTGCGGGTGGCGCCACACGTCGCGCATCGTGTTCACGTCGGCGTTGGCGATCTGCGCGCGGTCGAGCCGCTCGCGCAGCTGCGCGCTGGTGAGCTTCGCGAAGCGCTCGAGGATGATGCGCCGCAGCTCCTCGCGATGCTCGTTGCGCAGCGCGTTGTTCTCGAATCGCGGATCCTTCGCGAGCGCGGCGTCCTCGAGCGCCGCCTCGCAGAACTTCTGCCACTCGCGCTCGTTCTGCAGGCCGAGCATCACGGTGCGGCCGTCGCCCGCCATGAAGGGCCCGTAGGGAAAGATGGTCGCGTGCGCCGCGCCCAGTCGCGGCGGCGGCTCCGCGCCGTCGTAGGCGTAATACAGGGGATAGCCCATCCACTCCGCGAGCGACTCCAGCATCGAGACGTCGATGTGGGAGCCGCGGCCGGTGCGTTCGCGCAGCAGCAGCGCCGCGAGGATGTTGCTGTAGGCGTACATGCCCGCGGCGATGTCCGCGATCGAGGCGCCCGCCTTCGCGGGCTCGGACTTCGTGCCGGTCACCGAGAGGAATCCCGCCTCCGCCTGGATGAGGAGGTCGTAGGCCTTGCGGTCGCGGTACGGGCCGTCGTTGCCGTAGCCGGAGATGTCGCACACGAGGAGGCGCGGGTGGCGCGCGAGCAGGGCCTCGGCGGAGAGGCCGAGGCGCGCCGCCGCGCCCGGCGCGAGGTTCTGCACGAAGACGTCGGCCCGGGCGAGCAGGCGCTCCATCACCTCGTGCGCCGCCTCGCCCTTGAGGTCGAGCGCGAGGCTTTCCTTGGAACGGTTCACCCACACGAAGTGCGAGGAGAGGCCCTTCACCCGGCTGTCGTAATGGCGCGCGAAGTCGCCCTCTCCGGCGCGCTCCACCTTGATCACGCGCGCGCCGAGGTCGGCGAGCTGGCGCGTGCAGAACGGTGCCGCGATCGCATGCTCGAGCGACACCACCGTGATTCCATCGAGCGGGCGCACGCCGTCCCGCGAGGCCATGTCCGTCATCCCCGCTATTGTAAACGGCGCGCGATCAGCGCCCGGCGGGCTTGCGCAGCCAGAAGAGGTACATGCCGGCGAAGGTGTCGGGAAACTCGCGCTCGAACGCGTCCCAAGACGCGGCATCCGACGCCCAGGGATCGCCCGGGAAGCGCGCGGCGTAGCGGCGACGCGTGCCGGGATCGACCGCGAGCCCGATCCATTCGAGCCCCAGCGAAGCGGCGATCTGCGCCACCTGCGGCAGCGTGAAGCGGTGCTCCTGCACGTGGAAGAGCAGGTCGCGGCACTCGTTCAAGCCGTAGAAGTCGCGCAGCGACGTCACGCCGGCGAAATCCGGCGCGGCGAGCAGCGCCGCGCGCGCCGCGCGGATCCCGCCGGGCGTGGGCTCGAAGCCGCGCTCGGCGATGAATGCGCGCGCCCGCGCGATGTCGCGGCGCGCGGCCTCGCTGTAGAGGCCCACCTGCATGAACCCGCCGGGGGCGAGGAGCGCGAGCAGTCGCCGCCAGCCGGCGGCCGGATCGGCGAGATGGTGCAACACGCCCACGGAGGAGATGAGGTCGAAACGGCGGCCGACGTCGCCCAGCTCCAGGATGTCCGCCTGCGCATGCTCGACGTTCGCGAGCCCGAGCTCGTCGGATTTCCTGCGCGCGTACGCGAGGCTTGCGCGGCTGAGGTCGATCGCGAGCACCCGCGAGCCGGGAAACCGGCGCGCGATCTCCGCCGATTCCTGCCCCGTGCCGCAGCCGGCGACGAGGATCTCGAGCGCGTCGCGGCGGGCGAGGGGCTCGAGCTTCGCCTGCGGGAAGAGGCCGCGCAGGTGCGTCTCGAGGGTCGCCGCCTCGGGCGGGGCGCACGCGACCCAGCGCGGATAGGGACTCTCTTCGTACTGGCGGCGCACCGCGCTCGACACCTCCGAACGCACCTCGGTGAGGGACGGGATGCGGCTCGCGTTCTCGCGCTCGATGCGCGGCTCGATCACCTGCTGCACGATGAGCGCGCGCAGGGGCTCCGGCGCCGGACGCCCGGCGAGCGCGTCGGCGCCGGCGAGCGAGCCGAGCGGAAGGTAGGCGCCGATGGCGGCGAGGCGCAACGCGGGAATCGGCGCCTCCGAGGCGAGTGCCTCCTCGAGGGATCGGCACAGCTCGCCCACGCGCGCGGCCTCCGCTTCGTCGAACGCGAGCACGTAGTCGTTCAGGAAGCATTGGCGTGCGAGCGCGCACGCGAAGTCGAGGTCCCGGTCGTTCCCCGGCGCGACTCCGGCCGCCAAATCGAGCACGTCGTGCCGCGCTTTCGTGATGAAGCGCTCGAGCGCTGGATCGCACACCTGCGCGTGGGTGAGGAGCGCGAGCAGCAACGGCTCGCGCGCGGGCTCCGGGTGCCCGCGCAGCAGCGCGCCCGCCGCGCGCGCGAGGTCCGCCGGCCGGATCCACGCCTCGGCGATGGCGCGAGCGACGAGGCCGCGGAAGGCGGGATCGCCGGGCAGCCGCGGCGCGACCTGCACGCAACGCGCGAAGCTCGCGCGGTATTCCGGCCGCTCGTCCAGCGCGAGCGCGGAGCGGTACGCGGCGAGCGCCTCCTCGTTGCGCCCCTGCGCGCGCAGGGCGTTGCCGAGGTTGAAGAGCGCGGCGGCGAAGGCGGGCTGGATCGCGAGGGCGCGCCGGTATGCGGCTTCCGCCTCCCGCGGCCGCCCGCGCGACTGCTCGACGAGACCCAGCAGGTTGTGGAAGCTTGGCACCGAAGGCTGGATGCGGATCGCCCGCTCCACGTGCCCCAGGGCTTCCTCGTAGCGGCCCGTCGCGTGCTCCACGCCGGCGAGAAGGACGAGGGCGTCGGGTCGATCGGGCGCGGACTCGAGCACCTCGCGGTAGGCGGCCTCCGCCTCGCGCAGCCTCCCCGCATCGTGATGCGCCATTCCCGACCGGAGCGTCGCGCGGACGGCGAGCTCCTCCGGGGCGATCCGGGAGGTCATCCGCCCTCGCGCCGGCGGGCGGGCTTCACAGGATCACGCCGTACGGCCAGTTCTCGCGCACCACCTGCGCCGGAAGCTTGCGCAGCACGTCCATCGCGAAGGCGGTGTCGGCCTCCGAGAGCGCGTGCAGCGCGTGGGCGCGGAGCAGCGTCTGGAGCGCCTTGCCGAACATGGGCGGGTCGAGCATCTCGCCCTCGAACTTGATGGCGCCGCCCAGCAGGGCGTCGGCCTCGATCGCCGCCTCGAGGATGCGGATGCGGGTCTTGATCTCGGAGGGCGAGGGCGTGAAGGCGACCTTGCAGGGGTGGATGTGCGAGGGATGGATCACCTGCTTGCCGGACAGCCCCATCGACGCTTCCTCGCACGCATGGCGATAGACGACGCGCGATTCGTCGTCGCCCTGCAGGTCGAGCCAGCGGCGCACGTCGTGGGGCTCGACGAACTCCTCGGGCATCGTCGCGTTGCCGATGAGCGTCTCGACCGCGCCGATCACGCCCTTGCCGGCGATGCGCGCCTCGAAGAGCAGGTCGTGCAGGTAGAACTTGAGCTCCTCGACCCAATTGCGCGGGGTGATGTGGATCCCCATCGCCTTGGAGAAGTCGTGGATGCCGAAGACCACGTGCTTCACGGTCGGATACTGCATCAGGTCCGGGGCGATCTTGAGCGACTTCGGGTGCTCGATGATCGGCTGGATGGTGATGCGCGGGTTGA
>DATIVM010000225.1:0-1525 GCA_035465975.1 Usitatibacter sp. | reverse complement strand
AGATCGCCGCGCACCTCGCCAACGCGAACGTGAAGCCGTATCTCTTCGAGCTCGCGGCGGACGGCAAGGACAAGAGCGCCAACGCGAGGAAGGCGATCGAAGGGCTCGGCAAGCTCGAGCCCAGCCCGGTCGCGACGAAATCGGTCGCGCAGCAGATCGTTCCCGCCAACTACGACGAGCACCTCGCGCTCCTCGCCGGCTGCGACCTCGTGATCGAGGCGATCAGCGAGCGCATGGACTGGAAGAAGGAGCTCTTCGCGAAGGTCGCGCCGCACCTCGGCGCGCAGACGATCTTCGCCACCAACACCTCGGGGCTCTCGATCACGGAGCTCGCGAAGACGCTGCCCGCCGCCTTGCGCCGGCGCTTCTGCGGCGTGCACTTCTTCAACCCGCCGCGCTACATGCGGCTCGTGGAGCTGGTGCCGACGCCCGAGACGGATCCCGCGGTGCTCGACCGGCTGGAGACGTTCCTCACGACCACGCTCGGCAAGGGCGTCATCCGCGCCAAGGACACGCCCAACTTCGTCGCCAACCGCGTGGGTGTGTTCTCGATGCTCGCGACCATGCACCACACGGCGGCCTTCAAGCTGGGCTTCGACGAGGTGGATGCGCTGACGGGGCCGGCGATCGGCCGCGCGAAGAGCGCCACCTACCGCACCGCGGACGTGGTGGGCCTCGATACGCTCGCCCACGTCGTGAAGACCATGGCCGACACGCTGCCCGGCGATCCGTGGGCCGCCTGCTACCGGCCGCCCGAGTGGCTGGCCGCGCTGATCGCGAAGGGCGCGCTCGGGCAGAAGACCCGCGCCGGCATCTACGTGAAGAAGGGCCGCGAGATCCACGTCCTCGACACGGCGCGCGGCGACTACCGGCCCTCCGCCGGCGCGATCGCCGAGGAGGTGCAGGCGATCCTCAAGGAGAGGGACCCGGCGCAGCAGCTCGCCAAGCTGCGCGCCTGCGCGCACCCGCAAGCGCAGTTCCTGTGGGCCATCTTCCGCGACCTCTTCCACTATTGCGCGGTGCATCTCGCCGAGATCGCCCACTGCGCGCGCGACGTGGACCTCGCGATCCGCTGGGGCTTCGGCTGGCAGCGCGGCCCCTTCGAGCTGTGGCAGGCGGCCGGATGGCAGCAGGTGGCGAAATGGATCGAGGAGGATCGCGCCGCCGGCAAGACGCTCGCGAAGGCGGCGCTCCCGGCGTGGGTGACGGACGGGCGGAGCGGCGTGCACGCCGCGCAGGGCTCCTACTGCGCCGCGGACGGCACGATGCATGCGCGCTCCACGCTGCCGGTGTACGAGCGCCAGCTCTTCCCGGAGCGGGTCCTCGGCGAGAAGGCGCCGGATCGCGGCACCACGGTCTTCGAGGACGATGCGATCCGCATGTGGCACCAGGGCGACGGCATCGCGATCGTCTCCTTCAAGACCAAGATGCATTCCGTCGGCGCGCCCGTCCTGCAGGGCCTCAACCGCGCGCTTGACGAGGCGGAGCGCGGCTTCGACGCGCTGGTGATCTGGCACGAGCCGCC
>DATIVM010000224.1:0-4607 GCA_035465975.1 Usitatibacter sp. | reverse complement strand
CGTGGGTCACGTCGACGCGCTCGGTGCGCCCGTCCTCGAGCTCGAGGTCGAGCCACGCGCGCGCCGGAGCGCGCTCGGGGATGTAGCCGGTGACGACGAAGCCCGAGGCGGCCGCGTTGACGAGCTCGGGGTAGGTGTCCTCCACGTCGTGGCGCGAAAGCCCGATTCCGGCCTCGAGCCGGCGCCGCCAGCCTTCCCCCTCCAGCTCCAGGTGCACGGCCGCGATCTCGCACTCGCCGTGCGCGGCCCAGCCCCACCCGAACAGGCGGCGGCCGCTGATCACGAGGCGGTCGATGGAGTGGCGGATCGCGGGACCCGGTGAAGGGGCGGCCGCTTGGAGGGATGGGGTCAAGGAATCCGGCGCGCCGATGGCGTGCGCAAAATGCGCCATTTTACCCCGCGCGGGGGTCGAAATCCCGGGCCGCGGATGCGCCGGCTCAGGCGGCGGCGCGGACGGGGGCGGCCGGCCGGCGCGCGAGGCCCATGAAGGGCTTCTCGAACCAGCGCCAGGAGCACGAAGCGGCGAGGATCGTGAGGCCCAGGACCCACGCGGTCGCCTGCAGCTCCCTCATGCCGCGCTGGTGGATCACGTACTCGACGGCGAAGAGGTGCCAGAGGTAGATGCCGTAGCTGGTCTCGCCGAGGTAGTCGAGGGGACGCAGCCATCGATGAGCGATCACCTGGGGCAGGCGCACGGCCGCTGCGAGCACGCACAGGAGGAACGCGCTGAAGAGCGTTCGCCAGAAGACGACCATCGGCGGGAAGAACCAGTAGCTCGCCCGGGGCCAGAAGAGCGCCATCGCGACGTAGCCCAGGACCGCGGCGCCGACGAGCCAGAGCAGCGTCTCGCCCCGCGCCGGCGCGGGCCGTGCGAGCACGAGCTTCGCGAAGACGATGCCGGCGGCGAACTCGTCCAGGGTGCCGGGAAGCTGCGTCACCCGCATGAAGAGGATCCACGGATCCGTGAAGCCGAAGAGGACCAGCATGCACGCGCGCCAGGCCCAGCTGATCGCGATCGCGTAGGCGGCAATCCGCCACGCGGGCGTGCGCTCGATCCATCCGATGAGCAGCGCGATCGCGAGATAGAACTGCATCTCGATCGCGAGCGTCCAGTTCACGCCGTCGATCGCGCTGTGGGTGTCGACGAAGAAGGAATGGATGAACGCGAGGTGCGTGAAGAGCTGCCAGCCCCAGTCGCGGAAGGGTTGCGCGAAGAAGCCGTGGTACATCGTGGCGATCCAGACCGCGATCGTGAGCACGTAGAGCGGCACGATGCGGGTGAGGCGGCGCGCCCAGTAGTGCCCGGCGAAGCCGGCGCGGTCGTTGGCGCGCAGGATAAGCGCGCTGTAGGTGATCACGAACCCGCTGATCACGAAGAAGAGGTCGACGCCGATCCAGCCGATGCGGAACGTGAGGAGCGGCCCCGTGATGGGGAACGCGGTCCAGTGGCTGTGCTCGATCACGTGGTACATGACCACCGAGAGCGCGGCGAACGCCCGCAGCAGGTTCACGTTCTCGAAGCGGATGGCCCGCACCCCCGCGCGCGGTTCGGGCGTCGCGCGTGCGGGCGGCGCCTCCGCCTCGGCGGCAATGTCTTCGGAGCGCGCGATCACGGCCGGATATTAACCCGTGTGCCGCGCGCCAAGGAGGAAAGGCCTGCGCGAGGAGGCCTTCTCGTCCACGCACCCACAAATGCAAAGGGCTCCGCGAGGGAGCCCTTTGCATTCGTTGGTGGAGGCGGGGGGAATCGAACCCCCGTCCGCAAGCCTTCCACAGTCAGCTCTACATGCTTAGCCAGGCCATTTGGTTTAACCACCGCCCCGCAGACCGGCGAGCTGGGCGATGCTGAGCCACCTTGGATTTAGCCCTGAGCGAAGTGGCCCCGCTCAGGACGATCTCATGAATATGACTCTGCGTCCGATTTCATCGAAAGCCCCAACGAGTTGGGGACCCCCGACGAGCCCGGCCGGGCGCATGAGCACACCCGGGGCAGAGTCCGGCCGGTATTAGGCGGCCAGAGCGTAGTTGCTGTCGTTGGCGACTATTTGTCGTCTGCGGCTGGATTTGCGAGGTTTTCCGCGCCTCGGCATGCACTGCGCTGCTTCCGTACCCGCGTCGAAACCGGGTCGCCCCCGGAAACCGGGGTTGAAGCTGTGCGTATGATACGGCACTCAGGAGGTGGGGACGGTTCCCGCCATTTCAAGGAACGCGCATGACACCCGTAAGAATCGTCGGCATCGTGCTGGTGGTCGCCGGAGCGCTCGCGCTCGCCTACGGCGGCTTCAGCTACACCAAGGAGACCCACCAGGCGAAGGTGGGGCCGTTCGAGCTCTCCGTCAAGGAGAAGCAGGCGGTGAACGTGCCCCAGTGGGCCGGGCTCGGCGCCATCGCGCTGGGCGTGGTGCTGCTGGTCGCCGGAGGCCGCGGCAAGAAGTAGCCGCGTCCCGCGGCGCCTACTCCGCCTTGATGCCGGCCTTGCGGATCACCTCCGCCCAGGTCTGCGTTTCCGAGCGCAGGAAGGCGCCGAACGCCTGGGAATCCTGGGGGTCCACCACTGCGCCCAGCCTTTCCAGCCTGCTCTTCACCTCGGGCTGCTCGAGCGCCTTCAGCACCTCCTTGTCCAGCCGCGCGACGACATCCTTCGGCGTCGCGGCGGGCACCACGAAGCCCCACCACACAGACGCCTGGAAGTCCTTCATGCCCGCCTCGGCGAAGGTCGGCACGTCCGGAAGCGATGCGATGCGCTTCGAGCTGGACACCGCGAGCGCGCGCAGCTTCCCGGCCTTCACGTGGGGCGCCGCCTCGAGCGGGTTGATGAGCATGTAGTCGAGGCGCCCCGCGATGAGGTCCGTGAGCGCGGGCGCCCCACCCTTGTAGGGGACGTGCTGCGAGTCGGTTGCGCTCTTCATCTTGAAGAGCTCGCTCGCGAGGTGGCCGGAGCCGCCGACGGCCGCCGATCCGTAGTTCGTCTTGCCGGGGTGCGCCTTGATGTAGGCCACCAGCTCCCCGACCGTCTTCGCCGGAGACTTCTCGGGCACCACGAGGACGAGCGGGGCGTAGCCCACGCGCGCGACCGCCGCGAACGCCTTGAGCGGTTCGAACGACATGTGCATGAGCGTCGGGTTCGTCGCGAGCCCGTTCGCGCCGAGGAGCATCGTGTAGCCGTCGGGGGCGGAACGCGCGACCGCCTCGGCCCCGATGTTCGCCTGGCCGCCGGGCTTGTTCTCGACGATGACCGGCTGGCCCACCTGCTCCGAGAGCTGGGCGCCGACGATGCGGGCGACCGTATCGACCGCGCCGCCCGGCGCGAACGGCACGACGATGTGCAGCGGGCGCGAGGGGAACGGCTGCCCCGCGGCGAGCAGGGGAAGGCATGCGGCGAGGGCCGCGGCCGCGCGCCGCAAGGCGCGCATCGTGGCGTAGTGACTCATTTTCGGGAGATCCTTGGGCGCGCCGGCGGCGCATCGAGGGGGATCGTTGCACGGGGCGAGCAGCGCGTCCAATATATATTTCCTTGCATATTCATTTGGGAAAGCTATAACAGTGGACTATCGCCAGTTGCGCTACTTTGTCGCGGTCGCCGAGGAGCTGAGCTTCAGCCGCGCCGCGCGCCGCCTGCACATGAGCCAGCCGCCGTTGAGCCTGCAGGTGGCCGCGATGGAGCGCGAGCTCGGCACGCGGCTGCTCGAGCGCACGCGCCGCCGCGTCGAGCTCACGCAGGCGGGCCAGGTGTTCCTGGAGCAGGCCCGCGTCTCGCTCGCCCAGCTCGAGCGCGCGGCGGAGATGGCGCGCCGCGCCGGGCAGGGAGAGGCGGGCGAGCTGCGCGTCGCGTTCACCGGATCGGTGCCGATGGTGTCGGAGTTTCCGCGGCTCTTGAGCCGGTTCCGCCGCGCCTCGCCGCTCGCGCGCGTGCACCTCATGCACATGGCGACGGGACACCAGGTCCAGGCGCTCGCCGAGCGGCGCATCGACGTGGGGATCCTGCGTCCGTCGCGCTACTACGAGCCGACCCCCCAGCTCCGGCTGCTTCCGCTCTGGACCGACGAGATGCGCGCGGTGCTTCCGGAGGACCACCGCCTCGCGCTGCGTCGCGGCCCGGTGCCGGTCGCGGCGCTTGCCGGCGAGCCGTTCATCCTCTTCCCGCGCGAGCTCGGCTGCGGGCTGCACGAGCAGGTGATGGCGCTTTGCAGCCGCGCGGGATTCGCGCCCGACGTGGTGCAGGAAGCGCGCGAGGGCGCGACCATCATCGGCCTCGTCGCGGCGGGAATCGGCGTCTCGCTCCTTCCCGACAGCTACGCGAAGACCAGCATCCCCGGCGTGGTGCACCGGCGGCTTGCGGCGGCGGAGGCGACGGGGCGCCTCTACATCGCGCACCGGGCGGGCGATACCTCGCCGCTGGTGAAGCGCTTCCTCGAGCTCGCGCGGCGCCTGCCGCGCGCCGCCGCGCCCGTCGCCGGCTAGGGCGCGGCGCCCGGTCCGGCGGGCCGGCGCTCGCGCACCCAGAGTGCGATGCCGTGGGGAGTATCGACGAGGGCATCGGCGCGCCAGAGGATCGGCGGCGTGCCGTCGCCCAGGTAGCCGTAGGCCGCGACGAGCGCCGGCATCCC
>DATIVM010000223.1:0-9576 GCA_035465975.1 Usitatibacter sp. | reverse complement strand
TGGAAGGATTCGGGATGGCCCGGCAGAGCGATGTCGCCGGCCGATTCGCCCGTCCCGGGATCGAGGAAGCGCAGCGCGCCGCGCCCGTAGCCCACGATCACGTTGCGTGCCGCCGCTGCGAACCGGACGTTGTCGGCGTCGGCGAGCCCTTCGATGCGCCGCAGCACCGACAAGCCGGCCGCGTCGACGATGTCCACCCGGCCCGCCGCTCCGTTCGCGACGAACAGCCGGTTCGACGCCGGCACGTAGAGAACCCCCTGCGGCTCGCCGAATCCGGGAATGCTTCGACGTTCGCCGCGCTGCGTGTCGACCACTTCCACCGTGCCGTTGCCGAGCGCCGCCACGAAGATGCGGCGGCCCTTCACGTCGACGGAGAGATGATCGATCCGGCCCTGGACGCCCGGCAGCGGAATCGTCGAGACGAGCTCCAGCCCGGGCTTGCCCTCGATCGACGCCGCGGCGGGCAGGGGGGCGGGCAGCAACCCGATCAGCACCGCGCCCGTGACGATCAGCGGTTCGGGCAGCTTCTTGAACGTCCAGAGGAGCGCCATCGTGGCGAGCGCGGGAAACGCCGTGGGAATGTCGACGATCGAGCGCCGGGCGAGCACGACGACCGAACGGGGCCTGTCACCCCCGGGAGTACGATATGTTCATCCCCGGGCAAAAGTCAAAGTCGACGGACCGTAGAGCGCAGGAGAAATGCCATGCCCGAGCGCTACGACTCGCTCGTGATCGGGGCCGGCCAGGCCGGTCCCTCGCTCGCCGTGCGGCTGGCGAAATCCGGCCGCCGCACGGCGCTCGTCGAACGGGGCGAGCTCGGCGGCACCTGCGTCAACACCGGATGCACGCCCACGAAGACGCTGGTCGCGAGCGCGCGCGCCGCATATCTCGCCGGCCGCGCCGCGGAGTTCGGTGTGACGATCGCGGGCGAGCCGGGGTTCGATCTCGCCCGCGCCATGGCGCGCAAGGACGACATCGTCGCGCAATCGCGGCGCGGGCTGGAAAAGTGGCTCACCGGGACCGAGGGGCTCGCGCTGGTCCGCGGCCACGCCCGCTTCGAGGGCCCGCATGCGGTGCGCGTGGCAGAGCGCCTGCTCGAAGCGCGCGAGATCTTCCTCGACGTGGGCGGCCGCGCGAGCGTCCCGCCGTTCGAGGGTATCGAGCGCGTGCCGTATCTCACCAATTCCTCGATCCTGGAGCTGCGCGAGCTGCCGCGCCACCTCGTCGTGGTCGGGGGCAGCTACGTGGGCCTCGAATTCGCGCAGATGTTCCGCCGCTTCGGCTCCGAGGTGACGGTCG
Organism: Usitatibacter sp.; assembly: GCA_035465975.1. GTDB lineage: Bacteria > Pseudomonadota > Gammaproteobacteria > Burkholderiales > Usitatibacteraceae > Usitatibacter. The sequence continues at coordinate 8,277 of DATIVM010000223.1, read as the reverse complement.
TCGAGAAGGGGGCGCGGCTCGTCGCGCGCGAGGACGAGGACATCTCGGACGCGATCCGCGGGATCCTGGAGGCGGAAGGGATCCGGGTGCGCCTTTCCGCGGAATGCATCCGGCTCGCCGCGCGGGCGGACGGCGTGACGGTGGGAGTGCATTGCGACGAGGAGCCGCGCGAGGCGCACGGCTCGCACGTGCTCCTCGCCGTCGGCCGCAAGCCCAACACGGACGACCTCGGCTTGGATCGCGCGGGCGTGAAGACCGACGAGCGCGGATACATCCTGGTCGACGAGGAGCTGCGCACGAACGTGGAGGGCATCTGGGCGCTCGGCGACGCCAACGGGCGCGGCGCCTTCACCCACACGTCGTACAACGACTACGAGATCGTGGCGGCGAACCTTCTCGACGCAGGCTCGCGCCGCCTCGCCGATCGCATCCCGGCGTACGCGATGTACATCGATCCTCCGCTGGGGCGCGCCGGGATGACGGAGGGCGAGGTGCGCAAGTCGGGCCGCGCGGCGCTGGTGGGACGCCTGCCGATGGAGCGCGTCGCCCGCGCGAAGGAGCGCAGCGAGACCCGCGGATTCATGAAGGTGCTCGTCGAGAAGGACTCGGGCCGCATCCTCGGCGCCTCGCTCCTCGGCATCGAGGCGGACGAGGTCGTCCACTCCATCCTCGACGTGATGTACGCGCGCGCCCCGTACACGGTGATCCGCGACGCCGTGCACATCCATCCGACGGTCTCGGAGCTGATTCCGACCCTGCTCGGGAAGCTGGAGCCGCTCCCCGCCCGCTAGCCCCGCACGAGCAGCGCCGCGCCGGACACGATCGCGAACACGAGCACGAACATCCTCAGGTGGCGCCCGCCCACGCGATGGTGCGCCGCGCGGCTCGCGAGCGCGCCGATCCCGAGCGCGGGGGCGAGCAGGAGCGCGGACAGGAATTGCTCCGTGCCCGCACGGCCGGCGAGCGCGAGCAGCGCGAGCGAAACGACCTCGCCCGCCAGGAAGCAGAAGGCGATCGTCGAGCGCAGCGTCGGCGCCGGGCGGTGCTGGTAGACGAGCGCGAGCGGCGGGCCGCCGATGCCCGTCGCCGTCTCCGACACGCCCGTGACGAGGCCCGCGACGAGGAACGACCGGGGACCCGGCTCGAACGACGGCGCGACGAGCGTCGCGATCGACGCGAGGACCGTCGCCGCGCCGATCACGAGGGCGAGCCCCTTCGCCGAGAGGACCGCGAGGATCCACAGGCCGCCGAACGTGCCGACGAAGCGCGCCGCCGTGATCCAGCCGGCGCCGCGCCAGTCCAGCGCACGGCGCTCGCGCCAGGCCACGTAGACGTTCAGCGGGATCATCAGCGCGAGCAGGCACACGGGAACGAGCTGGGGCGCGACGATCGCGAGCACCGGCGCGAGGATGAGCGCGAATCCGACGCCGGTCGTGCCCTGCACGAAGGCGGCGACGCCCACCGCCGCGAAGAGCAGGGGCAGGGCGTGCGCGCTCAGCAAGGGAGGGTCCGCGCCATCTCGGATCCGTATCGTAACCGGTTCAGGCTCCCGAAAGCCGCGGGTTTCACCGGCCGAATGTCGGTTTCGCCCGTCCATTCGTCGGCTCGCGATGCATGCCCGCCGCACCGTACATAGACTTCGATCGCTGCCTGCGCTTCTTTCACGGCCGGAGGGGAGACGACGGATGGAAAGGGTGGAAGCTTCCGTGGCGCGATTGCCGGACGGGGACGAGCGCACCATCGCGCGCATCACGGCGGCCCTGCGAACCCTCGAGGAGCGGCGCGGCGCGCGCCTTCCGCTTCCCCAGGACATCACCTTCTTCCTCGGCGCGCTCGACCGCACGCTCACCGACGAGGAGCGGCGCTACGTGGCGATCGTCTTCGGCGCGCGCAAGGAGCTTCGCGAGGAGCTCACCGCTTCGCTCGTCGCACGGCTCGGCATCGCGCGCGGCGGCGTGATCGCGGGCATCCGCGCGCACCTCGAAGCCACCGTCACCTGCACGCTGAACGGCAGCGTTCCGCGGGCGGTCTTCGACTACCTCGGGGAGCTGCGCCAGCGCGTGCTGCTCAAGGCGGCGCAGTTCGCCTAGGGCTCGGCCGGCCCGCTCAAGACCAGGCCGCGGCGAGCGCGAACACGATCGCGTCCTCGACGAAGTCGCTGACGTCGTGCCCGACGATCGGCGCCGCGATGCTGCGCGACTTCTCGAACCAGTAGGCGTAGAGGATCCCGAGCGCGACGGCGTAGATCTGCGCGAGCTGGAAGGCGTGGTGCACGTAGAGCCACGGCAGCAGCGGTCCCCGGGCCGAGGGGGTGTGCAGGTAGCGGCTCGCGAGGGCCGCCGCGATCGCGGCGAGGTAGGGAATCGCGAAGCCCAGGATGACGACCAGCACGATCGGCATCGCCCCGATCCTCGGGCGCTCCATGTTTCCTCCGTCGCTCTTGATTCGGCCCCGTACCGGCGCAAACTATCATCCCATGGCCCAGCCCTTCTTCACCATCGGCCACTCCACCCGCTCCATCGAGGAATTCACCGGCCTGCTGGCGCCCAACGGCGTGACGCTCCTCGTGGACGTGCGCACCGTGCCGCGCTCTCGCGCCAACCCGCAGTACAACGCCGACGCGTTGCCGGGCCCGCTCGCTGGCCGCGGCATCGGCTACGAGCACATCAAGTCGCTGGGGGGACTGCGCGGGCATCGTCGCGACGTGCCGCCGGACGTGAACGGTTGGTGGGAGAACCGGAGCTTCCACAACTACGCCGACTACGCGCTGGGGGACGAATTCCGCGCGGGACTGGAGCGCCTGCTCGCGCTGGGCGAAACGCAACGCTGCGCCATCATGTGCGCCGAATCGGTGTGGTGGCGCTGCCACCGCCGCATCATCACCGACTACCTCCTCGCGCGCGGCGAGGACGTGTTCCACATCGTCTCGAGCGACGTGCCGGAGCCGGCGAAGATGACGCCGGAAGCGAGGCCGGGCCCCGGCGGGACGATCGTGTATCCGGGCGAGCAGGCGGGCCTGTTCTAGACGCGCTCGATCGCGACCGCGATGCCCTGTCCCACGCCGATGCACATGGTGCACAACGCGTAGCGGCCGGACTGGCGCGCGAGCTGGTAGGTAGCGGTCGTGACGAGGCGCGCGCCCGAAGCGCCCAGCGGGTGGCCGAGCGCGATCGCGCCGCCGTTGGGGTTCACGTGCGGGGCGTCGTCGGGAACGCCGAGGTCGCGCAGCGCCGCGAGCACCTGCGCCGCGAACGCCTCGTTGAGCTCCAGCACGTCCATCTTCGAGATCGGGAGCCCGAGCCGCGCGAGGAGCTTCTTCGACGCGGGCGCGGGCCCGAAGCCCATGATGCGCGGCGCGACGCCGGCCGACGCCATGCCGAGGATGCGCGCGCGCGGCGTGAGGCCGTGCTTCTTCACCGCGGATTCGCTCGCGATGAGGAGCGCGCAGCTTCCGTCGTTCACGCCCGAGGCGTTGCCCGCGGTCACCGTGCCGCTCTCCTTCACGATGGGCTTGAGCTTCGCGAGCGCTTCCATCGAGGTCTGGCGCGGGTGCTCGTCCTTGTCGACGACGCCGGGGTCGCCCTTCTTGGACGTGATCGTCACCGGCACGATCTCCTGCGCGAGCGCGCCGTTCGCCTGGGCGGCGAGCGCGCGGCTCTGCGAGCGCAGCGCGAAGGCGTCCTGGTCCGCGCGCGAGATCCTGAAATCCTCGGCCACGTTCTCGGCGGTCTCGGGCATCGCGTCGATGCCGTACCTCGCCTTCATCTTCGGGTTCACGAAGCGCCAGCCGATCGTCGTGTCGTACACGGCGTTCGCGCGCGCGAAGGCGCTTTCGGCCTTGGGCATCACGAAGGGCGCGCGCGACATGCTCTCCACGCCGCCCGCGATGCCGATCTCGGCTTCGCCCGCCCGGATGGCGCGCGCGATCTGTCCCACCGCTTCCATGCCGGAGCCGCACAGCCGGTTCAACGTCGCGCCGGGCACCTCGACCGGAAGGCCGGCGAGGAGCAGCGCCATGCGCGCGACGTTGCGGTTGTCCTCGCCCGCCTGGTTCGCGCAGCCATAGAGCACGTCGTCCAGCGCCGCCCAGTCGGCCCGGGGATTGCGCTTCACGAGCTCGGCGATCGGAATCGCCGCGAGGTCGTCGGTGCGCACGGACGAGAGCGCACCGCCGTAGCGTCCGAAGGGCGTGCGGACGGCGTCGCAGATGAAGGCTTCGGGCATCGGGAAGGCTCCTGCGGGAATGGCGGATGCGGGATGTGCCGAGCTCGCGATCTTACTATGCGGGCCGCGCACGGAGCCGTATAGAATCCGCCCACATTCCGGGGAGAGGAACGTGCGCACGCAAGTCGCGATCGTCGGCGCGGGACCCGCGGGGCTCATGCTCGCGCACCTGCTGCATCGCGCGGGCATCGACTCGGTCGTCGTGGAGATCCGCAGCCGCGAATACGTCGAGCAGCGCGTGCGCGCCGGCGTGCTGGAGCAGGGCACCGTCGACCTGCTGGACGAAGCGGGCGTGGGCGACCGGATGCGCCGCGAGGGGCTCGTGCACCACGGCATCGAGCTGCGCTTCGGCGGCCGCGGCCACCGCATCGACCTCACCGGGCTCACCGGCCGCTCGATCACGGTGTACGGCCAGCAGGAAGTGGTGAAGGACCTCGTCGCGGCGCGCATCGCCTCGGGCCGGCCGATCTTCTTCGAGGCGGGCGAGGTGGCGATCGAGGACTTCGGCGGCGAACGCCCGCGCGTGCGATTCGAGGCCGGCGGCAGGGCGCACCTCCTCGATTGCGATTTCATCGCGGGCTGCGACGGCTTCCACGGCGTGTGCCGCGCCTCGCTCCCCGAAGGCGCCATCGCCGTCCACGAGCGCGCCTATCCCTTCGCGTGGCTCGGCATCCTCGCGCAGGCGGCGCCTTCGCACGACGAGCTCGTGTACGCGAGCCACGAGCGCGGCTTCGCGCTCTTCAGCATGCGCTCGCCGACCCTCACGCGCCTCTACCTGCAGGTCGCTCCCGACGAGCCGCTCGAGCCGTGGAGCGACGAGCGCATCTGGTCGGAGCTGCGCACGCGCCTCGACGCGGAGGACGGATGGCGCCCGAACGAGGGGCCGATCCTCGAGAAAGGGGTGACCGGGATGCGCAGCTTCGTCGCCGAGCCGATGCGCTGCGGACGCCTCTTCCTCGCCGGCGACGCGGCGCACATCGTGCCGCCCACGGGCGCCAAGGGCCTCAACCTCGCGGTGGCCGACGTGCGCGTGCTCGCGCAGGTGCTGGAGCGCTGGTACGCGAGCCGCGACGAGCGGGTGCTGGACAGCTACTCGCCGCGCTGCCTGAGGCGCGTCTGGCGCGCGGAGCATTTCTCGTGGTGGATGACGGCGATGCTGCACCGTTTCCACGACGAGGACAGCTTCCATCGCAAGCTCCAGCTCGCGCAGCTCGAGTACGTCGTATCCTCGCGCGCGGCGGCCGCCTCGCTCGCCGAGAACTACGTGGGGTTGCCCTTCGAGGCCGCGCCGTAGCGGACGTCGATCGGCAGCCGCGCTCGTATTGACGGGGGTCCGCAGTCTGGGCATCCTCGCGCGCAGAGCCGCTCCTCCCGGCGGACCGAGTGAAACCCATGAAAAGACTGCTCCTTGCCGCGGCGGCGTTCCTCGCCCTTCCGGCATTCGCCCAGGATCCCGTGAAGGTCGGCGTGGTGGCGCCGTTCTCCGGCGTCGCCGCCGATTTCGGCCGCCAGATGCAGGCCGGGATGGAGGCGTACTTCAAGCTCCATGGCGACACGGTCGCGGGGCGCAGGATCGAGCTCCTCATCCGCGACACCGGCGGCCCGAATCCCGAGGTCGCCAAGCGGCTCGCGCAGGAGCTGGTGACGCGCGACAAGGTGGACTTCCTCGCCGGCTTCGGCTTCACGCCCGAGGCGCTCGCGGTCGCGCCCGTCGCGACCGAGGCGAAAAAGCCGATGGTGATCATGAACGCCGCCACCTCGATCATCACCGAGAAGTCGCCGTACATCGTGCGCTTCTCGATGACGCTGCCGCAGGTCTCCGCGCCCATGGCGACGTGGGCCGCGAAGAACGGCATCAAGAAGGTGTACACGCTCGTGACCGACTACGGCCCGGGCATCGACGCGGAGAAGCAGTTCAAGGCGACGTTCGAGGCGGCGGGCGGCAAGGTCGTCGACTCGGTGCGCACGCCGCTGCGCAACCCCGAGTTCGCGCCGTACGTGCAGCGCATCAAGGACGCGAAGCCGGACGCCGTGTTCATCTTCGTGCCGTCTGGCGAGCAGAGCGTCGCGTTCATGAAGGCGTTCGAGGAGCGCGGGCTCAAGGAGGCCGGCATCCGGCTCATCGCGACCGGCGACCTCACGGACGACGACGTGCTGCAGTCCATGGGCGAGCCCGTGCTGGGCGTGATCAGCAGCCACCACTATTCCGCGGCCCACGACTCGCCGGAGAACAAGGCGTTCGTGAAGGCCTTCCACGAGGTGGCGAAGGGCCTGCAGCGGCCGAACTTCATGGCGGTCGGCGGCTACGACGGCATGGCGGCGATCGCCGACGTGGTGAAGAAGCTCGGCAACAGGATCGATCCCGACAAGGCGATGGAGATCCTGCGCAACGAGAAGATGACGAGCCCGCGCGGCCCGATCCACATCGATCCCGCGACGCGCGACATCGTGCAGACGGTCTACATCCGCAGGGTGGAGAAGGTCGGCGGCCAGTACTACAACGTCGAGTTCGACAGGTTTCCCGACGTGAAGGACCCGGCGAAGAAATAGGGGTCCGTCCCCGCTTATTCGTTCGCGACGCTGCCGTGCGCCTTCGCGGTGCGCGCCTGCAGGTCGCGCAGCGTCTCCAGCTCGCGGGTCGTGGGCGCCGCGGTGCGCTCGAGGGAAGCGGCGACCGCGAGGTCCCAGCCCGTCGCGGCCTTCGCCTGCTCGACGGTCACGCCGGGATGCAGCGCCGTGAGGGTGAGCTCGCGCGTCACGGGATCGGGGGTGAGCACGCCGAGGTCCGTGATGACCGCGGTGGGCCCCGCGCCGCGCGCGCCCGACTTCGCGCGCGAGTCGCCGCCGGTGAGGTGGCCGGCCGAGGTGAGGAAGTCGAGCTTCGGCACGAAGCTCCTCTTCGTCTGCTTGATGATGATCCAGGTCTCCTTCGCGTTCGACGCGATCTCCGGCGCGCCGCCCGCCCCGGGAAGGCGCACCTTCGGGTGCTCGTAGTCGCCGATCACCGTGGTGTTGATGTTGCCGAAGCGATCGACCTGCGCCGCGCCGAGGAAGCCCACGTCCACGCGGCCGCCCTGCAGCCAGTAGCGGAAGATCTCGGGGATCGAGACGACGGTGTCGGCGTGCTCCGCGAGCTCGCCGTCGCCGATGGAAAGCGGCAGCACGTCGGGCTTCGCGCCGATGGTGCCCGATTCGTAGATGAGCACGACCTCGGGCGCGTGCGTGAGGCGCGCGAGGTTCGCGGCGGCCGAGGGCATGCCGATGCCGACGAAGCACACCATGCCGCTCCTCAGCCGCCGCGCCGCCTCGATGGTCATGATCTCCGTGGCGGTGTATTCCATCGTCGCCGTCTCAGCCATGGGCGCTCCCCCGCGCCCCGTCGCGCGCCTCGTCATTCCCGCGAAGGCGGGAATCCACGTGGACCTGGGCAGACTTCATGAACTCCGCGTGGTCCTTCGTGCCGAGCACGTGCTTCTTCATCCATGCGAGGAAGGTGTCGCGCTCGCGCGAGATCGCGTCCCACGCCTTGCAGAAGGCGTTGTCGCGGATGTAGTAGCCGTGCGCGTAGCTCGGGTGGGCGCCGCGAGGGACTTCGCACACCGCGGAGAGCACCCAGTGGGGCAACAGGCACGCGTTCATCGGGGCGTGGAGGTCGTCGACGATCTCTTCGACCGTCACGATCGCCGCCTTGGCCGAGAGCACCGCTTCCTTCTGGATGCCGACGATGCCGGTGATCAGGACGTTGCCCCTGCGGTCGGCCTGCTGCGCGTGGATCACGGCGACGTCGGGATTGAGGGCCGGCGTGGCGGCGAGCTTCTCCCCGGTGAAGGGGCAGGTGATCGAGCGGATGCCCGGGTTGTGCTTCGGCAGGTCGCTTCCCACGTAGCCGCGCAGCACCGAGAAGGGCAGGCCCGAGGCGCCCGCCTGGTAGCGCCCCGCCATGTCCGCATGGCTGTGCTCCTGCACGGCGATCGGGTGCGGCCACCCGTTCTCGATCGCGTCGCGGAAGCGGTGGATCGATCCCACGCCGGGATTGCCGCCCCACGAGAACAC
>DATIVM010000222.1:0-3836 GCA_035465975.1 Usitatibacter sp. | reverse complement strand
CTCCATCGCGAGCGCGCGCGTGAGCCCGGCGAGGCCGGCCTTGGCGACCGAATAGACGGTGAAGTCCTTGAGCGGCCGCTCGGCGTGGATGTCGATCACGTTCACGATCGTGCCGCGCGCCTCGCGCAGGCGCCCGGCGGCCGCCTGCGCGAGGAACAGCGGCGCGCGCAGGTTCGTGCCCATGAGGTCCTTCCACTCGCGCTCGCCGATCGCGCCGAAGGGCGTGGCGTAGAACGAGGAGGCGTTGTTCACGAGGCCGTCGAGGCGCCCGAAGGCCTCGCCGACCTCGGCGACGAGGCGCTCGATCGAGGGCACGTCGAGCAGGTCCGCCCGCACCGCGATGCACGAGCCCGGCCGCCGCGCTGCGAGCTCGGCGCACAGCGACTCGGCCTCGTTGCGCGAGCGGTGGTAGTGGAGCGCGACGCGCGCGCCGGCTCCGTGCAGGCGCCGGGCGACGACCGCGCCGATGCGCCGCGCCGCGCCGGTCACGAGGACCGCTGCATCCTGCATGCTATATTCGCCCGCGACACGAGAAGAACGAAAGCGAAGTGTAGCCCAAGGCTCCACGATGACGCTCACCGCCGACCCGGTCCTCCCCGCGCCCTCCCCGGAGGCCGCCGCGCACTCCCGCCTCGTCGGCGAGTACATCGCATCCGAGATCCTCGATGCCGGCGGCTGGATCCCGTTCTCGCGCTACATGGAGCTCGCGCTCTACGCGCCGGGCCTCGGCTACTACGCGGCCGGCTCGCGCAAGTTCGGCGCCGAGGGCGATTTCGTGACCGCGCCCGAGATCTCGCCGATGTTCGCGCGTTGCCTGTCGCTCCAGGCGCGGCAGGTGCTGCAGGCGACGGGCGGCGACATCCTCGAGCTCGGCCCGGGCTCCGGGGTGCTCGCCGCGGACCTCTTCGCCGAGCTCAAGGCCGCGGGCAGCGCGCCGAAGAACTACTTCCTGCTCGAGGTGAGCCCGGACCTGCGCGAGCGGCAGCAGCGGCTCCTCGCCGAGCGCCATCCCGAGGACCTCGGTCGATTCACCTGGCTCGATTCGCTGCCGGTGCGCTTCCGCGGCCTGGTGCTCGCGAACGAGGTGCTCGACGTGGTGCCCTTCGCGCTCGTGCGTCGCGAGCAGGGCGAGCTGCGCGAGCGCGGCGTGATCCTCTCCGACGCGGGCTTCGCGTGGGAGGACCAGGCGCTCCCCGACGGCGAGCTCAAGCGCCGCGCGGGGGCGGTCTTCCCGCCGGGCGACTACGACTACCTCTCGGAGATCGGCCTCGCCGCCGAGGCGCTGGTGCGCACCATGGCGCAGATGCTCGAGGCGGGCGCCGCGTTTTTCATCGACTACGGCTTCCCGGAACGCGAGTACTACCACCCGCAGCGCTCCATGGGGACGCTGCGCTGCCACTACCGTCACCGCTTCCACGGTGACCCGTTCTTCCTCCCGGGCCTGCAGGACATCACCGCGCACGTGGATTTCACGGCCATGGCGCGCGCCGGGGAGCAGGGCGGCGCCGAGGTGGACGGCTTCACCACCCAGGCGCATTTCCTGATCTCCTGCGGCCTCGCCGTGCTCGTCTCCCAGGAGGATCCGGAGGCGACGCTTTCGCGCCTGAAGGCGACCAGCGCGCTGCACCGGCTGATCGATCCCTCCGAGATGGGCGAGCTCTTCAAGGTGCTCGCTCTCGGCAAGGGCGTGCCGGGGCCGCTCCTGGGCTTCCAGTCCGCCCGGCCGCTCACGCTGTGAGATTCCTGCTCCCCTATCGGGAGCTACGGCGGGGAACGCCGATGAACGCAGATAAAGGCGCGGATGAACGCAGATGAATCATCAGGCGTTCAGGGCCGGGATCAAACGCCGATGTATGCCGAATCACCTTTTCTATCGGCGTCGTCCCGTTGCCGTCATCGCGGCAGCGGGAAGGCGGTCATCTGCGTTCATCTGCGGTAACGGGGTCATCGGCGTTCATCGGCGTTCTCCGCCTTGACCCGCACGGCAAGCGAAAAGGTCAACCCTTGAGCGCGGCGAGGACCTCGTCGAGCATCTTCTTCGCGTCGCCGAAGAGCATGCGGTTGTTCTCCTTGTAGAAGAGCGGATTGTCGACGCCCGCGTAGCCCGAGGCCATGCTGCGCTTCATCACGATCGAGGTCTTCGCCTTCCACACCTCGAGCACCGGCATCCCGGCGATGGGGCTCGCGGGATCCTCCTGCGCGCTCGGGTTCACGATGTCGTTCGCGCCGATCACCATCGCGACGTCGGTGTCGGGGAAGTCCTCGTTGATCTCGTCCATCTCGAGCACGATGTCGTAGGGCACCTTCGCTTCGGCGAGCAGCACGTTCATGTGTCCGGGCATCCGGCCCGCGACGGGGTGGATGGCGAAGCGCACGGTCTTGCCCATGTCGCGCAGCGTCTTCGTGATTTCGTAGACGGTGTGCTGCGCCTGCGCGACCGCCATGCCGTAGCCCGGCACGATGACCACGCTCTTCGCTTCCTTGAGGAGCTCCGCGGTTTCCTGCGCGGTGATCGGGTTGACCTCCCCGGCCGGCTGGGCGGCGGCTCCCGCGGCCGGCGCCGCCTTCTCGCCCCCGAAGCCCCCCGCGATGACGCTCAGGAACCTGCGATTCATCGCGCGGCACATGATGTAGGAGAGGATCGCGCCGCTCGAGCCCACCAGCGCGCCGGTGACGATCAGCAGGTCGTTCGAGAGCATGAAGCCGGTGGCCGCGGCCGCCCACCCGGAGTAGCTGTTGAGCATCGACACCACCACGGGCATGTCGGCGCCGCCGATCGCCATCACCATGTGCACGCCGAAGGCGAGCGCGATCACGCTCATCACGACGAGCGGCGTCATGCCCTCGCCGATCGACCCCGCGTGCAGGAAGCGGTAGCCGAACCCGATCACGACGGCGAGGCCGATCAGGTTCAGCCAATGCCGCCCCGGCAGCAGCACGGGCTTGCCGGTGATGCGCGCGGAAAGCTTGCCGAACGCGATCACGGAACCGGACAGCGTCACGGCGCCGATCAGCACGCCCACGTAGATCTCCACCTCGTGGATCGCCACCTCCGCGCCCGACATGCCGGCCGAGGCGCTCGGGTCGACGTAGCTCGCGTAGCCCACGAGCATCGCGACGAGGCCCACCAGGCTGTGCATGAACGCGACCAGCTCGGGCATCTGCGTCATCTTCACGGTGCGCGCGAGATACAGGCCGATCGAGCCGCCGATCAGCAGCGCGACGAGGATCCAGGGAATGCCGGCGGCGGTGATGCGCGGACCGAAGATGGTCGCGAGCACGGCGATCGCCATCCCGACCATCCCGTAGAGGTTGCCGCGGCGCGCGGTCTCCGGGTTCGAGAGCCCACCGAGGCTCAGGATGAACAGGATGACCGCGCCGATGTAGGAGACGACAGTGAGGCTCGAGGACATGGTCGCCGTCTCCCCTACTTCCGGAACATCGAAAGCATGCGCTGCGTGACCGCGAAGCCGCCGAGCATGTTGATCGCCGTGAGCGCGACGCCGACCGCCGCGATCCACCGGATGAGCTCGTCGGGCCGCGCGCCTTCGCCGCCGGCGGAAGCCGCTACGGGAGGCGCGATCTCGATCAGGGCGCCGATGATGATGATGCTGCTGATCGCGTTCGTCACGCTCATGAGCGGCGTGTGCAGCGCGGGCGTCACGTTCCAGACCACCATGTAGCCGACGAAGCACGCGAGCACGAAGACCGTGAAGTGCGGAAGGAACGCCGGGGGCGCGTACAGGCCGATCAGCAGCAGGAGGAGGGCCCCGACGCCGAAGATGGCGGCGGCGGTGCCGGCCGCGAGCGTTCCGCCGCCACCGTGCCCGTGTCCC
>DATIVM010000221.1:0-2154 GCA_035465975.1 Usitatibacter sp. | reverse complement strand
AGGTATTCGTCGACCGTCTTTGGACGCGCATGAACCCGGACCAGATGGAGCGCGAGATCCGCGCTCGCGACGCGTTCTGGCAACGCACGGCCGCCGTGTTCGCGGTGCGCGCCAACGAGCAAGAGTGCCACCACGCCGCCGAGCGGGAGCGCACCGAGAAGGCGGAGCGGGAGCGCGACGAGGCGCGCGACCTTGCCCACGCTGCCAATGCCCGTGCAGAGTCGGCCGAAGCGCGCGCGTGGGATCACGCGAAGCGTCTCGCCGAGGATGCTGATGCCCGCGCCGACGCCTTGCAGAAGCGCCTCGCCGCCCTGACCGCGCCGGAGGGCATCGGCGCAGACGGGGACGCGCTCATCGACGCGCGCGGTGGCGTGCTCGTCCACGTCGCGGGCGGGGTCGCGACGGCGCTGCCCCGCCCTGAGTCGGTGGCGCTCGCCACGGCGGTCCTGCTCCACGGCGCGCCGCCGCGCACCATCCTCGACGCGGGCGGCATCGACCTCGGCACCGCCCCCGCGCAGACGTCGCTGCCGTTGCCCGTCCCCTCCCTCGCCGACGCGTACGCCGCCGTCGCCGAGGCGGTCGGGGAGCTTCGCAAGGCGCTCGGCCCGCCATTCGGGCCCCGCGAGTCCCTGCGCCGCGAGGAGGCCCGCGTCGCCTGCCAGGCCCTTGGGCGGACGCTCGAGGAGCGCGGCGCCAACGACGCGAGCATGGAGGCATGGCTGATGGCGCGCCACGTCGCCGACCCGGCGCACGACTATGCGCTGCCCGCCATCGAGGCGCGGTGCCGCGAGCTTGCGGCGGGGTGCGAGGAGACGGCGGACGAGGAGGTGGACGGTGGGTGAGGCGAGAGTCGTAGTCGACGAGATCCAAAAGTGGCCGACCAAGATCGCGTGCTTCAAGGCGGGCTCGTGCCACCTGATGATCGAGCATGACGAGCACGGTCAGCTTGACTTGGAGCGCCTCCACGCCTTCGCGGAAAGCATCGGCCTGCAGCGCGGGTGGTTTCAGGCGGGCAGTATGCCGCATTACGACCTGACCCCGAGCAAGCGCAAGCTCGCGCTCGCCATGGGCGCCGTCTTCGTGCCGTGGCGCGAGCAGGCGAAGGCGCGGCTTGTGGCGCGCGGCAAGTGGGCGACGATCGCGCGCCTGGCCGCGGAGGCATGCGCCACGGAGGGCACCGGTGGACGATGATGAGCGCGACCTCGACGCCGCCACCCTCGCCGACGAGCAGCTCGAGGCGGACGCGGAGGAGGCGGCGCTGGACGGCGGGACGGACCTGTGGCCCGCGTCGGTCGAGGCGAGGCGAGATGGGCCGCAGCTGCGGCTTTGGTGAAGGAGGAGCGATGGCGATTCCGGGCAGGGCAGAGACGGCGGCGGCGAGGCGCGCGATCGTGGCCCGCATCCTCGCGGCGTGGGAGCGCGCGCCCGAGCTGCGCCTCGGCCAGCTCCTCGTCAACGTCGTCGCGAGCAGGTCGGCGAGCCACAACGGCGACCCCTACTTCATCGAAGACGCGGATCTGGCGGCGGCGTGCGAGGCGTGGGTCGCGGAGCGCGGAGGCTGATGATGCTCCTCCTCGTCGAGCTCTCCGCCGTCTTCTGGGCCTGGTGTTGGGCGAAGCCCTCCTCCACGATCACGGCCGCCCACGCTGCCGCGGAAGCGGGCGCGCGCCTTGTCGTGCTCGTGGGGCAGGCGGCGGCCACGCTCCCCGGCTGCCGCGTCGTGCTCGTGCGCGACCCGGCGGGCCCGTCGTGGCGGGTGCCGCTCCTCAACCCGAAGCAGGTACGGGAGCGCGAGCGCAAGCGGGCGGCGGGGGAGCGCCCCGCGGAGGGGCGGGCGGCGATCGACGTGGCGGTGGCGGAGATGGTGAGGGCGGGCGCCGTGGTGGTCGACCCGCCCGCGGTGGACGGTGGACACGCGGACGCGCGCGACGTGATCGCGGCGTGGTGCAGAGAGGTGGTGGAGGATGGCGAAGGGATCGAAGCGGAAGGAAGCGGCGGCGAAGAAGAAGGCGCGAAAGCTCGCGCGGTACATGAAGGGTGGCGGAGAGAGCAAGTACGCGAAGAAGCACAAGGGCGGCGGGAACACGGATCCGAACGGGATGTGGATCAAGGTCGGGAGCGCGGCGCGCAGCGATCCGGACCCCGGCCGACTGC
>DATIVM010000220.1:0-1895 GCA_035465975.1 Usitatibacter sp. | reverse complement strand
GGCGTTTCCTCGCGGCGCGCCGCAAGGAGGTGGAGGCGGCGATCACGAGCGCGGAACGCCTGCGCGCCCTCATCAACCGCGAGCTGCGCGCCATGCACGAGGCGCGGCGCAGGAGCGCGCGCCTCGACCGGCGCAAGAGATAGGGACGGACCCCTTTTTCCGTAAGAGCGAACGGCCGTTCCGCCTAAGAGAAAAAGGGGTCTGTCCCCGCTACTTGCGGCGGAAGCGGAAGACGCCGAGGCTGCCGCGCAGGTTGGGCAGCACGCGCACCGTCTTCCCCTCGTGGATCACGCGCTCGTCGAGGATCTCCGCGCGCACCTGGCGGCAGAGGTCCTCGAAGTCCTTCACCGTGCACAGGTGGATGTTGGGCGTGTTCCACCAGTCGTGGGGCAGGGTCTTCGAGACCGGCATGCGGCCCTGCAGGATGTCGAGCCGGTGGCGCCAGTAGCCGAAGTTGGGGAAGGTCACGATTCCCTCGCGGCCCACGCGCAGCATCTCGTCCAGCACCTTCTCGGCGTCGCGCATCGCCTGCAGCGTCTGCGAGAGGATCACGAAGTCGAACGCGTCGTCGCCGAAGGAGGCGAGGCCCTCCTCGATGTCGCTCTGGATCACGTTGATGCCGTTCCTCACGCTCGCGAGCACGTTGGCGTCGTCGATCTCGATGCCGTAGCCCTTCACGCCGCGGGCCGCCGCGAGCCCCGCGAGGAGCACGCCGTCGCCGCAGCCCAGGTCCAGCACGCGCGAGCGCTCCGGGATCCAGGAGGCGATGAGCTCGAAGTCGTAGCGTTGCATCAGGTCCCCTCCCGCGGCTCGCGGCGCCCGGCGTAGCCGCGCATCTCCTCGAGCTCGGTCGCCGCGGCCGCGAGCGGCGTGCGCCGCTCCCCGGCGCCCACCTCGAGCGCCACGTTGTCCATGTACGCGGCCACGAGCTGGTGGTAGTGCGGGTTGTCGAGGAGGAAGGCGTCGTGGCCGTGGGGCGCGTCGATCTCGGCGTAGCACACGTCCTTGTTGGAGGCGACGAGCGCCTTCACGATCTCGCGCGAGCGCTGCGGCGGGAAGCGCCAGTCGCTCTCGAAGGAGGCGACGAAGAAGCCCGCCTTCGCCACCGAGAGCGCGCGGGCGAGGTCGCCGCCGGTCTCCTTCGCGGGGTCGAAGTAGTCGAGCGCCTTGGTCATGAGGAGATAGGTGTTCGCATCGAAGACCTGCGCGAACTTGTCGCCCTGGTAGCGCAGGTACGACTCGATCTCGAACTCCACCTCGTAGTTGAAGCCGTACTCGTCGCGCTTCAGCACGCGCCCGAACTTCTCCATGAGGAGGTCCTCGGAGAGGTAGGTGATGTGCCCGAGCATGCGCGCGAGCTTGAGGCCGCGCGCCGGGATCGCCTTGTGCGCGTAGAAGTTCCCGCCGTGGAAGTCGGGATCGGAGACGATCGCCTGGCGCGCCACGTCGTTGAACGCGATGTTCTGGGTGGAGAGCCGCGCGGCCGCGGCGACCACGAGCGCGTGCCCGATGCGATCCGGGAACGAGAGCGCCCACTGCATCGCCTGCATGCCGCCGAGCGAGCCGCCGACCGCCGCCGCGAGCCGCTCGATGCCGAGCCGGTCCATGAGCCGCGCCTGGGATGCCACCCAGTCCTCCACCGTCACCACCGGGAAGCTCGCGCCGTAGGGCTGGCCCGTCGCGCGGTCGATGGAGCCGGGGCCCGTCGAGCCGTGGCAGCCGCCGATGTTGTTCACGCCGATCACGAAGAAGCGCTCGGTGTCGACCGGCTTGCCCGGGCCGATCATGTTGTCCCACCAGCCGAGCTTGCGCGGCTCGCCGACGTGGTAGCCGGCGACGTGGTGGCTGCCCGAGAGCGCATGGCAGACCAGCACCGCATTGGAGCCGTCGGCGTT
>DATIVM010000219.1:0-22736 GCA_035465975.1 Usitatibacter sp. | reverse complement strand
GCGAAGCTGCGCTTCCACGTGATCTGCGGCGCGACGGGCACCGGCAAGAGCCGGCTCCTCGAGGCGCTCGCGAAGGCGGGCGCGCAGGTGCTCGACCTCGAGGCGCTCGCCGCGCATCGGGGCAGCGTCCTCGGCGACCTTCCCGGCGCGCCGCAGCCGAGCCAGAAGTCGTTCGAGACCGCCATCTGGACCGCGCTTTCGGGATTCGAACCCGCGCGCCCGGTCTACGTCGAGTCGGAGAGCCGCAAGGTGGGGAACCTGCGCGTGCCCGAGCGCCTCATCGAGCGCATGCGCGCCTCGCGCTGCTTCCGCCTCGAGGCGCCCGAGCCCTCCCGCGTGGCGCTGCTCCTCGAGGAGTACGCCCACTTCATCCAGCGCCCCGGCGTCCTGGCGGAGAAGCTGCGCTGCCTCGAGGCGCTGCACGGCGCGGCGCGGATCGAGGCCTGGATCGGGCAGCTCGAGCGCGGCGAGTGGCGGCCGCTCGTCTCCGACCTCCTCGCGAGCCACTACGATCCCGCCTACCGCCGGTCGCTGGAGCGCAACTACAAGGACGCGGCCAGCGCCACTCCCCTCGCGGTCGCCGACATCCGGCCCGAGGGCTTCCTCGCGATGGCGAAGACCCTTCTCGCGCAGCACGGATGAGGCCCCTCTCCGGGTTCGCTGTGTCGCACTTCACGGCGCCGGGAATCTCGATCGGTTAAACTGCTGCGCAAAGCGCCGTCCCGCGCGCAGAAACAACCCGCTCCCGCGCCGTGCCCGAACGTCCTGCCAAGATCGGCAAGTACACGATCCTGTCCGAGCTCGGACAGGGCGCCTCGGCCGTCGTCTACCTGGGCGAGGACACGTTCAACGACCGCCGGGTCGCGATCAAGGTCGCCAAGAGCAACGCCGACATGAGCGACGAGGAGGCGAAGCGCTTCGAGAAGCTGTTCCTCAACGAGGCCTCCCTCGCCGGCAAGCTCAACCACCCGAACATCGTGGGCGTGTACGACGCGGTGGTCGAGGGCGACCAGCGCTACATCGTGATGGAGCACGTCCCGGGCGGGTCGCTCAAGAAGTTCTGCTCGGAGACCAACCTCCTTCCCGTGCGCCAGGCGGTGCTGGTGGTCTTCAAGATGTGCCGCGCGCTCGACTACGCCTTCCAGAACGGCGTGATCCACCGCGACATCAAGCCGGCGAACATCCTGCTGTCCGAGCGCGACGACATCAAGATCAGCGACTTCGGCACCGCCAAGATCTCGCACGCCACCCATACGCAGATCGACGGATTCCTCGGCTCTCCCGCGTACATGTCGCCCGAGCAGATCAACGAGGAGAGCCCGAGCGTGCAGTCGGACATCTACTCGCTCGGCGTCGTGATGTACGAGCTGCTCACCGGGAAGCTCCCCTTCCGCGCCGAGAACTCGGTGGCGATGATCAACAAGATCCTCAACGAGGATCCGGTCCCCATCGAGCAGCTGCGGCCCGACCTGCCGCCCAGGCTCGCGGAGATCGTGAAGAAGGCGATGCACAAGGACCCGAAGGTCCGCTACGCCACCTGGTTCGAGATGGCGAGCGAGCTCGCCAACACCTTCCCGCAGCTCGAGCGCTACTCCCACGAGATCAGCTCGACCGAGAAGTTCAACAAGCTCCGGTCGCTCCCCTTCTTCCGCGAGTTCCGCGACGCCGAGCTCTGGGAGGTGCTGCGCGGGGCCGTGTGGGAGATGCACGGCCGCGACGAGAACCTGCTCCTCGAGGGCGAGATCGGCCAGGCGTTCTTCATCATCGTCTCCGGGCAGGTGAAGGTGGTGAAGGACGGCAAGCTCCTCAACGTCCTCAAGGAGGGCGACTGCTTCGGGGAGATGGCCTACCTCTCGGGCGACCGCGCGCGCCGCTCGGCCTCCATCATCTCGGTGTCCGAGGTGCAGCTGCTCAAGATCCAGTCGGCGCACCTGGAGTCGCTCTCCGAGGGCTGCCAGCTGCGCTTCAACCGCGAGTTCCTGAGGACGCTCATCGAGCGCCTCACCTGGACGTCGTCCGTCCTCGCCCAGTTCCGGCGCTAGCCGGCGCACCGCCCGCCGCGCGAGCGGCAATCCGCCGCTAGCCGTCCTCGAGCAGGCAGACCGCCTGCGCCGCGATGCCCTCGCCGCGCCCGGTGAAGCCGAGCTGCTCGGTGGTCGTCGCCTTCACGTTCACGTCGCCCTCGCGCAGCCGGCAATCGGCGGCGATGTTGGCGACCATCCTCGCGATGTGCGGCGCCATGCGCGGCGCCTGCGCGATGACGGTGGCGTCGATGTTGACGATGCGCAGGCCCTTCTCCTCCACCCGCCGCACCACTTCCCGCAGCAGGGTGCGGCTGTCGGAATCCTTGAAGCGCGGATCGGTATCGGGGAAATGGCGGCCGATGTCCCCGAGGGCCGCCGCGCCGAGGAGCGCGTCGCAGATCGCGTGGAGCAGCACGTCGGCGTCGCTGTGGCCGAGCAGCCCCCGGTCGTGCGCGATCTCGACGCCGCCGATCACCAGGCGCCGCCCGGCGACCAGCCGATGCACGTCGAAGCCCTGGCCCACGCGCATGCTCACGCCCTGCCTCGCTGCGCGAGGATCATCGCGGCGATCGCGAGGTCCTCGGCGAACGTGACCTTGAGGTTGCCGTTCTCCCCCTCCACCAGGCGCGGCGACTTTCCCAGCGCCTCCACCGCCTGCGACTCGTCGGTGGCATCGGGAAGCGCGGCGAGCGCGCGGCGCAGCAGCTCGTAGCGGAACATCTGCGGCGTCTGCGCGCGCCAGAGGTTGAGCCGCGGAATGGTCGCGGCCACGCGCCGGTCTTCCGCGGCGCTCTTGAGCGTATCGGCGACGGGCACCGCGAGGAGCCCGCCCACCGTGTCGCCGGCCAGCTCGTCGAGGAACCGCTCGACGAGCTCGCTGCGGATGCACGGGCGGGCGGCATCGTGCACGAGGATCCAGTCGTCCTTCGCCGCCTGCCCCTCGAGCGCGTCGAGCGCGTTGAGCACCGATTGCGCGCGCGAGCCGCCGCCCGCGAAGAGCGGCTCCACCTTGGCCCCGAGCGCGGACCCGTCGTGGCGCGCCCAGTGCGGATCGCCGGGCGCGAGCACCGGGAAGATGCGCTCGATGCGGGAAACCTTCGCGAGCGCGGCAAGGGCGTGGAACATCATCGGCCGGCCGGCGACGGGGACGTACTGCTTGGGCACCGGGTCGCCGATGCGGGTGCCCTGGCCCGCGGCGGGAACGACGGCGAGGATTCTCGGCATGCGCGCGGAATGCGGAAGGGCGTGCGTGGGCGGGCCGCCATTATCGCCGATTTCGGCGCGGCGACTGTCCATCCTTTACACTGGCGTCCATGACAGCGCGCAGATTCCTCGCGTGGCTCGCGCTGCCCGCGTTCCTCGCCGCCGGGTGCGAAGAGGCCCCGAAGCCGGTGCCGCCGATCGCCGAGTCGGGCGAGCTGGTCGTGCTCACGGTGAACGGGCCCGCCACCTATTTCGAGGACGCCCAGGGCCTGCCCTCGGGCTTCGAGTACGACCTCGCCACGCTTTTCGCCCGGGAGCTGCACGTGAAGGTGCGCTTCGTCTTCACGGACAACCCGGCGAACATCGACCACATGCTGCGCGAGAAGCAGGCGCACCTCGCCGCGGCGGCGCTCGCCAAGCACTTCGACTTCCCCGGCGGCCTCGCGTGGGGGCCGACCTACTTCACGACGCAGCACCAGATCGTCGGCCGCACCACCGACCCCGGGCCGCTGCCGAAATCGCTCGACGACATCGCCGACAAGCGCATCGGCGTGGTCGACGAGACCGTCGGCGACTACCTCCTCTCCGAAATGCCGAAGCTCAAGGTGCCGATCGAGCGGCTGCCGCCCGAGACCTCGACCGCGGACCTGCTCGAGGAAGTCGCGAAGGGCAACCTCGACTACGCGCTCGTGGAATCGAACCGCTTCACCCTGGCGCGCCGCTACTTTCCGCAGATCGACGTGGCGTTCAAGGTGGGCAAGCCCCTCGACTACGCGTGGCTCGTCTCCACCGTCGACAAGAAGCGCGTGCTCGAGGCGGCGAAGCCGTTCTTCGCGAAGCTGGAGAAGAACGGGACGCTGAAGCGCCTCGTGGACCGCTACTACGGGCACGCGGCGAAGCTCACGGCCATCGACTCCGAGGCGCTGCTCGAGAAGATCGCCATGGAGCTGCCGCGCCTGCGGCCGCTCTTCACGGAGGCGGAGCTCGTGAGCGGCATCGACTGGCGCCTGGTCGCCGCGATCGGGTACCAGGAATCGCACTGGGACGCGGCCGCGACCTCGCCCACCGGCGTGCGCGGCTTCATGATGCTCACCGACGAGACCGCCGACCGCCTGCAGGTGAAGGACCGGCTGGACGCGCGCCAGAGCATCCTCGGCGGGGCGCGCTACTTCGCGCTCCTCAAGGAATCGATGTCGCCGCGCATCAAGGAGCCCGACCGCACCTTCCTCGCGCTCGCCGCCTACAACCAGGGCGTGGGCCACCTCGAGGACGCGCGCATCCTCGCGCAGAAGAGCGGCCTCGATCCCGACAAGTGGCAGGACGTGCGCCAGGTGCTGCCGCGGCTCGCCGAGCCCGACGCGTTCCAGTCGCTGCAGCACGGCTACGCGCGCGGCTTCGAGGCGGTGCAGTTCGTGGACAACGTGCGCAACTACTACGACATCCTCGACCGCCTCGCCCCGCGCGTGGCTCAGGCTTCCTCGAACGGCGGCTGATCGTCGAGGTGGGCCGCGTCCGCCCACGCGTGCAGCGCCCACGCCCCGGCGGCGAACGACACCGCGTTGTACGAGGCGTTGCCGATGGCGATGCGATGCGGGTGCGTGAGCGGGATGCGGCGGATGTGGCGGTAGAGCGTCGCGAGCACGCCGCCGTGGGTCACGACGACGAGGCGCGCGCCGGGATTCGCCGCCGCGAGCTCCTCGAACGCGAGCGCCACCCGTTCGTGGAACTGGCGCCGGCTCTCGCCGCCGGGGATCGCGTAGTCGGGATCGATGTCGCCGTCGCTGCGGAAGGCGCCCGGATAGCGGCTGCCCACCTCGTCGTAGGTGAGGCCCTCGCCCGCGCCGAAGTGCCGCTCGCGAAGGCGCGGCTCGAGGCGGATCTGCTGCCCGGTCGCCGCGGCGATCGCGCGTGCGGTGTCGAGCGCGCGGCCGAGGTCGCTCGAGACGAGCCGGTCGAAGGGCCGCTCGGCGGCGAGCCGGCGCGCGATGGCTTCGGCCTGCGCGCGGCCCGATCCGGTGAGCGGGCTGTCGCCCTGGCCCTGGATGCGCTGCTCGAGGTTCCAGCGGGTCTCGCCGTGGCGGACCACGACGAAATGGGTGCGCCCGTTCACTTCGCGGCGGGAATGACGGTCATGCCCCCCATGAACGGCACGAGAGCCTTGGGCACCGTGACGCTGCCGTCGGCGTTCTGGTAGTTCTCCAGCACGGCGACCAGTGCCCTCCCCACCGCCACGCCGGAGCCGTTCAGGGTGTGCAGCGGCTCGACCTTGCCCTTCTCGTTGCGGAAGCGCGCCTGCATGCGCCGCGCCTGGAACGCCTCCATGCTGGAGCACGAGGAGATCTCGCGGTAGGCGTTCTGCGCCGGCAGCCACACCTCGAGGTCGTAGGTCTTGGCGCTCGAGAAGCCCATGTCGCCGGTGCACAGCAGCATCACGCGGTATGGGAGCTCCAACCGCTTCAGGATCGCCTCGGCGTGCGAGGTGAGCTGCTCGTGCGCCTCGGCCGACTGCTCGGGACGCACGATCTGAACGATCTCCACCTTGTCGAACTGGTGCTGGCGGATCATGCCGCGCGTGTCCTTGCCGTAGCTCCCCGCCTCCGAGCGGAAGCAGGGGCTGTGGCACGCGAAGCGCATCGGCAGCCGCGCGGCGTCCACGATCTCCTCGCGGACGAAGTTCGTCACCGGGTACTCGGCCGTGGGGATCAGGTAGAGGTCGCGCCCCTCCACCTTGAAGAGGTCGTCCTTGAACTTGGCGAGGCTCGAGACGCCGTCGGCGCACTCCGCCGTCACCATGTACGGCACGTAGACCTCGGTGTAGCCGTGCTCCTCGGTGTGCACCTGGAGCATGAGCTGCGCGAGGGCGCGGTGCAGGCGCGCGACCGGCCCGCGCAGCACGGAGAAGCGCGCCCCCGAGAGCTTCGCCGCGGTCTCGAAGTCGAGGCCTCCCAGCCGCGCTCCCACGTCGACGTGGTCCTTCACGGGGAAGTCGAACCGGCGCGGCTCGCCCCAGCGCCGCACCTCCACGTTGTCGTCGCTCGAGCGGCCCTCGGGCACCTCCGGGCGCGGGATGTTGGGGATCACGCGCAGGAAGTCGGAGAGGCGCTGCTGGAGCGCGGCGAGCGCCGCCTCGTTCGCCTTGAGCTCGTCGCCGATGCCGGCCACCTCGGCGAGCACCGCGGAGGCGTCCTCGCCCTTCGACTTGAGCATGCCCACCTGCTTCGAGAGCGAGTTGCGCTTGCCCTGCAGCTCCTCGGTGCGCAGCTGGAGCTTGCGCCGCTCCTCCTCCAGCTTCTGGAAGGTCTCGGTGTCGAAGTCGAAGCCGCGGCGCTTCAGGCCCGCGATGACGGAGGGAAGGTCTTTGCGGAGGAGCTGGATGTCGAGCATCGATCGTCATCCCCGCGTCGGCGGGGATCCATGTTGTTCTTGCGTTGAATGGGTTCCCGTCGTCACGGGAATGACGGTCATTTTAGCTTCTTCGCCTCGGCGTCCAGCGCGCGAAGGCGCGCGAGCTTCTCGCGGATCTTCGCTTCCAGGCCGCGATCGGTCGGCCGGTACCAGTTCGGCCGCTCCATCCCTTCGGGGAAGTAGCTCTCGCCGGCCGCGTAGCCCTCGTCCTCGTCGTGCGCGTAGCGGTAGTCCTTGCCGTAGCCCAGGTTCTTCATGAGCTTCGTGGGCGCGTTGCGGATGTGCAGCGGCACGGGGCGGGTGCCGTCCTCGGCGACGAAGGCGCGCGCCGCGTTGTAGGCCATGTATACCGCGTTCGACTTGGCGGCCACGGCGAGGTAGACCACGCATTCGGCGAGCGCGAGCTCGCCTTCCGGCGTGCCGAGGCGCTCGTACACGTCGGCCGCGTTGAGCGCCACCTCGAGCGCGCGGGGGTCGGCGAGGCCGATGTCCTCGCTCGCCATGCGGATCATGCGGCGCGCGAGGTAGCGCGGATCGACGCCGCCGTCGAGCATGCGCGCGAGCCAGTAGAGCGCGGCGTCGGGGTCGCTGCCGCGTACGCTCTTGTGCAGCGCCGAGATCTGGTCGTAGAAGTTCTCGCCGCCCTTGTCGAAGCGGCGCCCGGCGCGCTGCGAGACCGCGTTCACGAAATCGACGTCGACGCCGTGGCGACCCTCGACGCGCGCGGCCTGCGCCACCTGCTCGACGAGGTTGAGCGCGCGGCGGCCGTCGCCGTCGGAGAACTCGGCGATGCGCTTGCGCGCCTCCTCCGTGGCGTCCACCTTCTCCGCCTCGAAGCCGCGCTCGATGAGCTTGTCGAGGTCCTCGGGCTTGAGGCTTTCGAGCACGTAGACCTGCGCGCGCGACAGGAGCGCCCCGATCACCTCGAAGGACGGGTTCTCGGTGGTCGCGCCGACGAAGGTAAAGAGGCCCGACTCCACGTGGGGCAGGAACGCGTCCTGCTGCGCCTTGTTGAAGCGGTGCACCTCGTCGACGAAGACGATGGTCGCGCGTCCGTACTGGTCGCGCGCGAGGCGCGCGCGCTCGACCGCCTCGCGGATCTCCTTCACGCCGGCGAGCACCGCGGAGATGGCGATGAAATCGGCGTTGAAGGCGCTCGCCATGAGGCGCGCGAGCGTGGTCTTGCCGACGCCGGGCGGGCCCCACAGGATCATGGAGTGGGGCTTGCCGGAGCGCAGCGCCACGCGGATGGGCTTGCCCTCGCCGAGCAGGTGCTGCTGGCCGACCATCTCGTCGATCGTCTTCGGGCGCAGGCGCTCGGCGAGCGGCACGTGGACGTCGCCGCTGGCGGTGAAGAGGTCGCGGGGCTGGCTCATGGCGCTCATGGTATCCGGTTGGGCGGGCCGCGCCGCCCGCGCTCAACCGGGCGTGGAGCGCGTGAGCCGGCGGTACTGGGACATGTGCCGGATCGCCTCGCGCGGCTTGCCGAGCCGGCGGCAGAGGAGCGCGAGGTTGTAGTGGCCGTCGGCGAGGCGCGGGTCGGTGGAGATGGCGGCGCGATAGGCGCGCTCCGCGTCGGCGAGGCTCTGCATGTCCTCGAGCAGCACGCCGAGGTTGAAGAAGAGCACCGCGTCGGGCCCGCACGCCTGCAGGGCGTCGGAGTACACGCGGCCCGCCTCCGCGAGGCGCCCGGCCCCGTGCAGCAGCAGGCCCAGGTTGATGCGCGCGTCGAGGTTCGCGGGATCCGCGGCGATGGCGTTGCGATAGGTGCCGACGGCCGCTTCCGCGTCGATGTCCTCGAGCTCGAGGGCCTCGGCGAACCAGTCGCGCCCGGGCGCGGGGGGCTTCGCCTCGGCTTGCCCCCGGGCGCCCTTGTCGCGGGCCTGCCCCTTGTCGGGGGACTTGCGCTCGATCACCGTGAGCGAGCCGTCCGCGGGATCGCCCTCGAACTCGAGCAGGTACTGCCCCGAATCCGCCTGCCAGCGCGAGCGCCCCTCGCGCACCACCACGCGGTCGGCGACCGCGCCGATGGAAAGCCCCGAGAGCGGCATCGAATCGGGCAGGTGGCGCCGCAGCTCCCGCACCGACTTCGTGATGCGCCGCTGCGGCACGTGCGCATCGGCGAGCGCTTGCGCGGTGCGCAGCACGATGAGGTCCTGGAAGGAGAAGCGCCAGCTGTTGCGCGGGCCGCGGGCCGGCGTCACGAACCCGGCCGCGACGAGCGCGCGCAGCGTCGCGCGCGGAACGCGCAGCAGCCGCTCGACGTCGCGGACGCCATAGGGATGCATCGAACGGAGCTCGGGCGCGCCCTAGGCCTTCTTCTTGCGCGCCGGAGCGGGCGCCGCGGCCGTCTCGGCGGCCTGCGCGCGCTTGGGCGGCTTGCGTCCCTCGGCGGCGGCGGCCTTCGCGGGCGCCGCGGGCTTGCGCTCGAGGCTCGCGCGCAACGCCTCCATGAGGTCGATCACCTGCGCCCCGCCTTCGGGCGCCTCGGCGGTGGAGATCTCCTGCCCCTCCACCTTCTTCTGGATCGCGGCCTCGATGCGGTCGTGCACCTCGTCCTTGTACACCGTCGGGTCGAACGCGTCGGAGGCCTGCGCCTCGATGAGCTGGCGGGCGAGCTTCAACTCCGCGTCCTTCACCTCGGTCGCCGGAATCTCGATCTCCTGGATGGAGCGCACTTCGTTCGCGTAGAGGAGCTGCTGCATCACGAGGCCGTCGTCGGCCGGGCGGATCATCACGATGTACTGCTTGCCCCGCGCGGCCCAGCGGCCGAGCGCGCAGCGCCCCGATTCGGCGAGCGCCTTCGCGAGCAGCGCATAGGGCTTGGCGCCGCCCTTGTCCGGCGCGAGGTAGTACGCCTTGTCGTAGTACACCGGGTCGACGGAATCGATGGGCACGAACTCGGTGATCTCGGCCATGTGGGTGCCGGTCTCCTCGAGCGCCTTCAGCTCCTCGGGCGTGAAGAGCACGTACTGGTCCTTGGCGAACTCGTAGCCCTTCACCATCTCCTCGCGCGGCACGACGACCTCTTCCTTGATGCACAGGTACTGCTGCTTCAGGCGCGAGCCGCAGGTCTTGTGCAGCAGGTTGAAGGAGATCGCCTTGCTCGCCTCGGTGGCCGAATAGAGCTTGACCGGAATGGAGACCAATCCGAACGAGATCGTGAGAGAAGCGATCGATCGAGCCGCCATGCGCACCTCCGCGCCCGGGATGGGGACGAAATTCCGATTCTAGTCAAGAACCTAGCGCGTGTCACTGCGTCGGCTTGGAGGCCTTCCGGCCGCCTGCGAGGGCCTTCTCCAGGTCCTGCTTGCGGCCGAGCGCGTCGCGCCAGCGATCCCCGGTGCGGGCGAGACGCTCGATCGCGTTCGCGATGCGGAAGTCGAGCGGATGGGCGGTCGCGAGCTCCTCCCAGGTGAGCGGCATCGAGACGGGCGCCCCGGGCACGCCGCGCGGCGAATACGCGACGTTCAACGTCTTGCCGCGCACGTTCATGTTGTAGTCCATGAAGATCTTCCCGGTACGCCTGGGCACGCTCCATTCGAGCGTGATGTCCTTCGGATGGAGCTTCATCAGATGGCGGCCCACGAGCTCGGAAACATGGCGCGCGCCATCGAAATCGAGCGTGCGGCGGATCGGCACGAACACGTGCAGCCCGGTCTTCCCCGAGGTCTTCACGATCGCCTCGAGCCCCATCTCGCCGAGGAGCTCGCGCAGGTGGAACGCGACCTCCTTGCCCTTCTCGAAGGCGGCGGTGTTGAGCTCCGGCTCGGCGCCCGGCGCTTCCTTCCCCGAATAGATGTAGGGATCGATGTCGAAGAGGACGTAGTCGGGATAGTTGAGGATCGAGGCCTCGAGCGAGGCGAGCGAGCTCGCGTAGTCGGTGCCCTTCGATCGCGCGTCCGGACCCACGCGCGCACGCGAGTGCCACACGTGCAGCTCGAGCGTTCCCGACTGCGCGAGCCAGAGCAGCGTCGGCAGGTTGTTGCAGAGGAGGTACTCGTGCCGCTCGTCCTTGTGCTCCGAGAACACCGTGATCGCCTCGACGAAATCGGGGCGCGCCGGGGTCCAGTGCTTCTGGAAGAAGCGCTCGCCGGCGATGCCGTCGGGCATGCGGATCATGGTGAGCGGGCGATCGGCGAGGTGCGGCAGCATGTAGGGCGAGACCTGCGCGTAGTAGCGCAGCAGGTCGCGCTTGGTGACGGCGGGCTGCTGGAGCGCGCGGTCCTCGGGCCAGTAGACGCGGTCGAGGCTCGTCACGCGCACGCGGTGCTCGCCCACGGCGAGCGTGAAGTCGCCCTTCGCGCGGTCGAGCTGGGCGACGATCTCCTCGATCGGATCGCGCGCGGTGGCGGTGGTCGGCGCCGGCTTCGTGCTCGCACCGGCGCGGCGCACCTTCCGCGGGTCGAGGTCGTCTCGGACGCGCAGGAACACCGGTGCCCGCAGGTGATCGTCCGAGGTCCATCCCTGGTACGACACCTCGACCACGGTGCGCGGCGCGACCCAAACGGTCGGGCCGTTGAGCTCGGGGATCTCCGCGAACGGGCATGCGTCCACCGCGAGCGGCTCGAGCGCGGCCCGCATGGCGGCGAGGCTCTTCGCGTCGAAGCCGGAGCCGACGTGCGAGGCGTAGCGAAGCTTCCCGCGCTCCCGGTAGCCGACCAGCAGCGCGCCGAGCGCCGCGCGCGATCCCTTGCCGCGGGTGTAACCGCCGACCACGAAATCGCCGTCCTGCACCGGCTTCACCTTGATCCACGCGCCGCTGCGCTGGCCGGCCTCGTAGCGGCTGTCCTCGCGCTTGCCGACGACGCCCTCGAAGCCCGTGGCGAGCGCGGCCTCGTGGAGCTGCACGCCATCCTCGACCGCGTGCACGAGCTGCACGCGCGGCGAAGGCAGCAGGCACTGCGCGAGGTAGCGGCGCCGGTCGCGGTACGGCAGGCCCGTGAGGTCGATCCCGGCGAGGCGCAGCAGGTCGAACGCGAAGAACGCGACCGGCGTCGCGCGGTCCGCCGCGGCGCGCTCGCGCTCGGTCTTGAGCTGCGCGCGCGCCTGCAGCGCCGCGAACGAGGGCTTGCCCGCCGCATCGAACGCGACGATCTCCCCGTCGAGGATGGTCGGACCCGCCGCCTGCTCGGCGAGCTCCGCGGCGAGGCGCGGGAAATCGCCGGCGAGATCGAGGCCGCGCCGCGAGCGCAGCTTCACGGGCCCCGCGCCGAGGAAGGCGAGCACGCGATAGCCGTCGAGCTTCGGCTCCCACATCCATCCCGCGCGCCGAAACGGCGCATCGGCCGGCTGCGCCAGCATCGGCGCGAGCTTCGCCGGCATCGGCGACGGATTTCCCGACGGCACCAGGCGCCCCGCGGCGATGCGGCGCGCGGGCACGAACTTGAGGTCCTCGACCTCGATGCCGGAGAGCACGGATCGCGTGCGCGCGGTGATGTCGTCCGCGGATGCGAAGCGGTCCTTGTGCTTGATGAGCAGCCACTGCGTCGCAGAGCCGGAAGCCCCGCTTCGCGGGGACCCCCGCGTCCGTACGAGCGCGAAGGAGCCCTTGAGCTTCTCGCCGCGCAGCTGGAACGCGAGCTTGCCCTTCTCGAGCCCCTCGCGCACGCGGCGCTCGGCCGCGGCGCGGTCGTCGAACGACGTGCCGCCCTCGTCGGGCGAGTACACGCCGCAGTCCCAGACGATGACCTCGCCCGCGCCGTATTGCCCCGCCGGGATCACGCCCTCGAACGAGGCGTAGTCGTAGGGATGGTCCTCGGTCTGCACCGCGAGGCGCTTTTCGCTAGGATCGAGCGAAGGGCCCTTGGGCACCGCCCAGGACTTGAGGACGCCGTCGCATTCGAGCCGCAGGTCGTAGTGCAGGCGCCGCGCCGAATGCCGCTGCACCACGAACAGGAGCGGTCCGCGCTGCGCGGGCGCGAGCGCCGGCGCGGGCTCGGGGGTCGCCTCGAATGCGCGCTTCGCCGAATACTCGCCGAGGGGGTTCTTCGCCATGCCGGATTCTAGGAGGAAGATCTACGCGGGCGCGAGCGGCTACTCGTTCAAGGAGTGGAGGGGGCCGTTCTACCCGGAGAAATGCAAGCCGGAGGAGATGCTCCCGTTCTACGCGGAGCGCCTGCCGACGGTGGAGATCAACAACACGTTCTACCGCATGCCGCAGCCCGCGATGCTCGAGAGCTGGGTGCGCAGCACGCCGGCCGCCTTCCGCTTCGCGATCAAGGCGTCGCGGCGCATCACGCACATCTCGCGCCTCAAGGAATCGGCGGCGGACTCGGTGCGCTATCTCTACGGGAATCTCGCATCGCTGGGCGCCAAGCGCGGGCCGGTGCTCTTCCAGCTTCCGCCGCTCCTCAAGAAGGACCTGCCGCGCCTCGAGGCCTTCCTCGCCATGCTCCCCGAGGATCATCGCGCGGCCTTCGAGTTCCGCAACGCGACCTGGTTCGACGACGAGGTGTACGCGGCGCTGAAGGGCGCGGGCGCTTCGCTCTGCCTTTCCGAGCGCGAGGACAACGCCCCGCCGCCCCTCGTGGAGACGGCGCCGTGGGGATACGTGCGCCTGCGGCTCGAGGAGTATTCGGACGAGGACCTCCAGCGATGGGCCGAGCGCCTCGCGGCCACCGGATGGCGCGAGGTGTTCGTCTACTTCATGCACGAGCCCACCGCGCCCGCATACGCCCAGGCGCTGATGCGCTTCGAGCCGCGATGAGCGCCGCGCGCGCGCAGCCGATCGAGGTCGCGCTCGACGACGGCGGCGAGGTCTCGGGGCTCGCGCTCGCGCCGCCCGATGCCATCGCCGCGTACGTGCTCGCGCACGGCGCGGGCGCGGGCATGGCGCACCCCTTCATGGCGGCGGCCGCGGAGGGCCTCGCGCGACGCCGCGTGGCGACGCTGCGCTTCCAGTTCCCGGCGATGGAGCGCGGCTCGAAGCGCGTCGATTCCCCGAAGGTCGCGCAGGGCGCGGTGCGCTCGGCGGTCGCGGAGGCCGCGCGCCGCTGGCCCGAGCTCGCGCTCTTCGCGGGCGGGAAATCCTTCGGCGGGCGGATGACGTCGCAGGCGCAGGCGCAATCGCCGCTTCCGGGCGTGCGCGGCCTCGCCTTCCTCGGCTTCCCGCTCCATCCCGCGGGCCGCCCCGCCGACGAGCGCGGCGCCCATCTCGCGGCGGTCCGCATTCCGATGCTCTTCCTGCAAGGCTCCCGCGACGCTCTCGCGAGCCTCGACCTGCTGCGCCCGCTCGTGGCGAAGCTCGGCTCGCGCGCGACGCTCGCCGTGTTCGCGGACGCGGACCATTCGTTCCACGTGCCGGCGCGGACCGGGGGCCGGGGGTCCTCGGCCTTGCCGGGGCAGGCCAAGGACGCGGAGGTCCTCGCGCAGGTCCTCGACACGCTGGTCGAATGGATGAAGGCGCAGCGTTGAACCGCTAGCGCTTCGCGGCGGCGTCCTCGTCGATCACGTCGGCGCCCTTGGGCGGCGTGAAGCGGAAAGTCTCGGCCGGCAGCGAGACGTTCGCCTTCAGGTCGGAGAAACGCAGCACGGTGTGGCCCCCGAGCTGGTCGTAGAGCTCCATCGCGGCGAGCGTGCGGCCCTGCATGCCGAGGCGCACGCGGTCGAAGCCCGTGTCCTTCGACTTCGGAAGCGCCTCGACCCAGGCGAGCCCGTCCTTCGAGCCCGCGTCGCGCAGCGTGAAGAGCTTCGTGATGTCGTCCTTGCCGGCGAGGAGCGCCGCGGGGGTCGAGGAGATCGCCTGGTCGATGCGCTTCACCGTCACCTGCTGCAAATCCGGGTCGTAGATCCAGAGCTTCGCGCCGTCGGCCACCAGCAGCTCCTGGTGCGGCTTCTCGTAGGCCCAGCGGAACTTGCCGGGCCGCGCGAAGGCGAAGGTGCCGGAGGAGCGGTCGACGACCTGGCCGGAGCGGTCGAACGCCTGCTGCTCGAAGATCGCGGTGGCGGACTTCGTGGCGCCGTTGAAGGCGAGGAAATCGTCGAGGCCGCTCGCGCGGACGGACGGGGAAAGGCTGGCGGCGAGCGCGAGCATCGCGCCGATCAGGGCAAGGCGCATCTATTTTTCCCGCGAAGGAACGAGGATCTCGCGGTTCCCGTTGGTGGCCATGGCCGAGACCAGTCCCGCGCGCTCCATGTCCTCGATGAGGCGCGCGGCGCGGTTGTAGCCGATGCGCAGGTGGCGCTGCACGAGGGAGATGGAGGCCCTGCGGTTCTGGAGCACGATCTGCACCGCCTGGTCGTAGAGGGGATCCGCTTCTCCTGAGACAGCGCCCTCGCCGTTGGTTCCGTTGGCCTCGGTGCCCTCGGGATCGTCGAGGATGCCGTCGACGTACTGCGCCTCGCCCTGCTTCTTGAGGGAGGCGACCACGCGCTGCACCTCGGCGTCGCCCACGTACGCGCCGTGCACGCGCGTGGGGTGGCCCGAGCCGGGCGGGAGGTACAGCATGTCGCCCTGTCCGAGCAGGCTCTCGGCGCCCTGCTGGTCGAGGATGGTGCGCGAGTCCACCTTGGAGGAGACCTGGAAGGCGATGCGCGTCGGCACGTTCGCCTTGATGAGGCCCGTGATCACGTCGACCGACGGGCGCTGCGTGGCGAGCATGAGGTGCATGCCCGAGGCGCGCGATTTCTGCGCGAGGCGGGCGATCAGCTCCTCCACCTTCTTGCCCGCGACCATCATGAGGTCGGCGAGCTCGTCGATCACGACGACCACGATCGGCATCGGCTCGAGGTCTTCCGGATTGTCCGGCGTAAGCGAGAACGGATGCTTGAGCGGCTGCTTCTTCTCGATCCCCTCGCGCACCTTCTGGTTGTACCCGGCGAGGTTGCGCACGCCCACCGCCGACATGAGCTTGTAGCGCCGGTCCATCTCCGCGACGCACCAGTGCAGGGCGGAAGCGGCCTGGCGCATGTCGGTGACGACCGGCGCGAGCAGGTGCGGGATCCCCTCGTAGACCGAGAGCTCGAGCATCTTCGGGTCGACGAGGATCAGGCGCACCTCGGCGGGCGTCGCCTTGTAGATGAGCGAGAGGATCATCGCGTTGATCGCGACCGACTTGCCCGATCCCGTGGTGCCCGCGACGAGCAGGTGCGGCATCTTCGCGAGGTCGGCGACCACCGGCTTTCCGGTGATGTCCTTGCCGAGCGCGAGCGTGAGCTTCGAGTGCATGTCGGCGTACGCCTGCGAGCCCACGATCTCCGAGAGGCGCACGATCTCGCGCTTCGGGTTCGGGATCTCGAGGCCCATGCACGAGGTGCCGGGGATCGTCTCGACCACGCGGATCGCGGTGACTGAGAGCGCGCGGGCGAGGTCGCGCGCGAGGTTCACGACCTGCGCGCCCTTCACGCCCACCGCGGGCTCGATCTCGTAGCGCGTGATCACCGGCCCCGGATAGGCTGCGACCACTTTCACCTGGACGTTGAAGTCCATGAGCTTGCGCTCGATGAGGCGCGAGGTGTACTCGAGGGTCTCGGGCGTCGGCCGCTCGACGTGCGAATCCGGAGCGTCGAGGAGCGAGAGCGGCGGAAGCGGCGAATCGGGCAGGTCGGCGAAGAGCGGCACCTGCCTCTCGCGCGCCACGCGCTCGCTCTTCGGGATCTCGACCGTCGGCATCTCGATGCGGATCGGCTCGTGGTCCTCGAACGCCTTGCGCGCCACCTCGACCTTCTCCTCGCGCTCCTGCGCCTTGGCGCGGCCCTCTTCGCGGTCGCGCCGCGCCTCGACGCGGCCCTTCACGGCGCCGAAGGACCATTCCAGCGCGCCGCCGACCAGCTCGGCGAAGCGCAGCCACGAGAGGCCCGTGAAGACGCTCACGCCCGCGGCGAGGAGCGCGAGCACGAGGAGCGTGCCGCCGGTGAAGCCGAGGGCGCGGCCGACGAAGGGGGCGAGCAGCGCTCCGAGCGCGCCGCCCGGCTCGAAGCCGGCGGGCGCGAGCGCGTGCAGGCGCAGCGCCTCGAGCGTGGAGCTCGCCGCCATCACGATGGCGAAGCCGGCGAGCGTCGCGGCGAGCGAGCGGCGGCAGACGAGCTGCCATTCCTCGACGCGCCGGTAGAGGCGAAGGATCGCGAGCGCGCCGAACACCACCCACCACCAGGCCGAGAAGCCGAACACGAAATAGAGCGCGGCCGAGATCCACGCGCCCGCCACGCCGCCCTTGTTGAGCACCTCGCCCGAGGGACCGTCGAAGACCAGGCTGGGATCGGTCGCGTGGTAGGTCGCGAGCACGAGCGCGAGCCACGCGCCGAGCGCGAGGACGAGGATCCATCCGGCTTCGCGGAACGCCCGCGCGAGCCGCGGGTGGGATTTCGGTTGCGTTTCCCCGAGGCGCGGGGACGTACGGACTCCCGTTACAGCGATGGCGGCAACTCCCGGTTGATGATGGTGATCGACTTGGATTCGATCGAGATGAACCCGCGCTCCGAGAGGTCCTTGAGGATGCGGTTCACCATCTCGCGCGAGGCCCCGACCATGTTCGCGAGGTCCTGCTGCGAGAGCTTCTCGCCCACCATCAGCTTGCCGTTGCTGTAGACCGACAGCTCGAGCAGCGTGCTCGCCACGCGCCCGTAGACGTCCATCAGCGCGAGCGTGCCGATCTTGCGGTCGGCCTCGCGCACGCGCTGCGCGAGGACGCGCATCACCATGTTCGCGATGCGCGGCGCCTGCTCCACGCAGCGCTCGAAGGCGGAGTGCGAGAGGACGAGGAAGGTGGCGGGCTCGATGGTGGTGACCGACGCCGAGCGCGGCTGCTTGTCGATCATCGACATCTCGCCGAAGAAGTCGCCGGGCCCCAGGATCTTGAGGATGATCTCGCGCCCGTCCTCGTCGCCGATGAACACTTTCACCTTGCCCGACTGGATCATGAACAGCGAATCGCCCATCTCGCCTTCGGTGAGGACGACCGCGTTCTTCGGGTAGCTCTTCTCCGTGGCGACGGCGCGCACGACGTCCAGCTCCCGATCGGAGAGCTGGGTGAAGAAGGGCACCGCCTTCAGGGTCTGCGTCCGTTCGCCG
The DNA here is from genome assembly GCA_035465975.1 of Usitatibacter sp. Lineage (GTDB taxonomy): Bacteria > Pseudomonadota > Gammaproteobacteria > Burkholderiales > Usitatibacteraceae > Usitatibacter. The sequence continues at coordinate 5,093 of DATIVM010000219.1, read as the reverse complement.
ATCGCGGCACGCTTGGGCGTCGCTTGCATGGCCCCTTAAATACTCAAAATGCCCTTATTTGTCAAACTGTTAACGATGCAACCTCATATATCCCCTTAAATACAGGGACATAAGCGGGCCGCCGGGATGCGATAATCGCATTCTTTCGCCCTTCCAGGGCATCTCTTCCACTCCCTCGCATGACCACCCAACATTCCCGCGTGCTGATCCTCGGCTCGGGTCCGGCCGGCTACACGGCCGCGATCTATGCGGCGCGCGCCAACCTCAAGCCGACCCTCGTCACCGGCCTCGCCCAGGGCGGCCAGCTCATGACCACGACCGACGTGGACAACTGGCCGGCGGACGCGATGGGCGTGCAGGGACCCGAGCTCATGGACCGGTTCCTGAAGCACGCCGAGCGCTTCGAGACGAGCATCGTGTTCGACCAGATCCACACCGCGAAGCTGGCGGCGCGGCCCATCACGCTGGTGGGCGACAGCGGCACCTACACGTGCGACGCCCTCATCGTCGCGACCGGCGCCTCCGCCATGTACCTGGGGCTTGCCTCGGAGCAGGCGTTCATGGGCAAGGGCGTCTCCGGCTGCGCGACCTGCGACGGGTTCTTCTACAAGGGGCAGGACGTGTGCGTCGTGGGCGGCGGCAACACCGCGGTCGAGGAGGCGCTCTACCTCGCCAACATCGCGCGCCACGTGACGGTGATCCACCGCCGCGACAAGTTCCGCGCGGAGCGGATCATGCAGGACAAGCTCTTCCAGCGCGAGAAGGAGGGCAAGGTCACGATCGAGTGGAACCACGTGCTCGACGAGGTGCTGGGCGACGCGACCGGCGTGACCGGCGTGCGCATCAAGTCCACGCTGGACGGGAAGCCGAAGGAGCTCAAGCTCACCGGCTGCTTCATCGCCATCGGCCACAAGCCGAACACCGACATCTTCGAGGGCCAGCTCGAGATGCGCAACGGCTACATCGTCACGAAGACCGGCCTCGACGGCAACGCCACGGCGACCAGCGTCCCGGGCGTGTTCGCGGCCGGCGACGTCCAGGACCACGTCTACCGGCAGGCGGTCACCAGCGCGGCGAGCGGGTGCATGGCGGCGCTCGACGCGGACAAGTACCTGGAAACGCTCGGGTGAGCAAGCGGGCGCGCGGCGCCCCGCGCGCTTCGCCCGCGGCGCCCGACGACATCGAGCTCTTCCGCGCCGAGATGCGCGACGTGCGTCCCGCGCCGCCCGTGAACCGCGTCGAGCCGTGGCGCCCGCGGCCCTCCCCGGTGCCGACGCAGCGCCTGCGCGACGAGCGCGCGGTGCTCGACGAGCTCGCGCAGCTCGCGCTGGAGGGCGAGGACACCGAGCTCGAGGACGATTCGCTCTACCTGCGGCCGGGGCTTCCCCGCGAGATCCTGCGCAAGCTGCGCCGCACCCACTGGGTGATCCAGGACCATCTCGACCTCCATGGCCTCGCCTCGGAGCCCGCCGCGATCGAGACCGCGGCGTTCCTCGCGCAGTGCCGGCGCAGGGGCCTGCGCTGCGTGCGCATCATCCACGGCAAGGGGCTCGGCTCGCGCGGCCGCGAGCCGGTCCTCAAGCGCCGCATCCGCAAGCTCCTCATGCGCCGCGACGAGGTGCTCGCGTTCGTGGAGCCGCGCGCGATCCACGGCGGCGGGGGCGCGGTCGTGGTCCTGCTCGAGGCGTGAGGGCGCCGTGAGCCGGAACGCGGCACGCATCGCGCTCGCGCTCCTGGTGCTGGTCGCCCTCGCGATCGGCATGGACGGGCTGCAGCGCCGGCTCGCCAACCCCGACGAGGGACGCTACTCGGAGATCTCGCGCGAGATGGCGCTCTCGGGCGACTGGGTGACGCCGCGCCTGAACGGCATCAAGTACTTCGAGAAGCCGCCGCTGCAGTACTGGGCGACCGCGGCGATCTTCAAGGCGTTCGGCGAGAGCGAGGTGACGGCGCGGCTCTACGTGGCGCTGTGCGGCCTCTTCACCCTCCTCGTCGCGGCGTACGCGAGCCGCCGGCTCGGCACGCCGGAGACGCGCATGGGAACCGCCCTCGCCCTCCTCTCGAGTCCCTACTTCATGGCGCTCGGCACCATCGTCACGCTCGACATGGGCGTCACGCTCTGGATCACGGCGACCTTCTGCGCCTTCATCCTCGCCGAGCAGGCGGCCGAGCGGGGAAGCGCCTCGGCGCGCGGCTGGATCGCGGCGGCCTGGGCGTGCATGGCGCTCGCCGTGCTCTCGAAGGGCCTCATCGGCATCGTCTTCATCGCGGCCGCCGTGTTCTTCCACTGCGTGCTGCGGCGCGACCTCTCGGTGCTCAAGCGCCTCGGATGGGGCTACGGGGTGCCGATCTTCCTCGTGATCGCCGCGCCGTGGTTCGTCGCGGTCTCGATGCGCAATCCCGAGTTCGCCCGCTTCTTCTTCATCCACGAGCATTTCCAGCGCTTCCTCACGCACGAGGCGCGGCGCGTGGAGCCGTGGTGGTTCTTCCTGCCCATCGTGGCCCTCGGATTCCTGCCGTGGACCTTCGCGATGCCGGCGGCGATCGTGCACGCGTGGCGCGCCGAAGCGGGGCGCCGCTTCCAGCCGCTGCGCGTGGCGCTCCTCTGGTGCGCGTTCGTCGTGTTGTTCTTCAGCGTCTCCGGCTCGAAGCTCCCCGCGTACGTGCTGCCCGTGTTCCCGGTCCTCGCCATCGTGCTCGCGCGCTACTTCGCCGACGCGCCGACGCGCCGCCTCGCGCTGTGGGCCGCCCTCGGCGCCGCGCTGGCCGTGCCGCTCGCGTTCGCCGCGTTCTCCCTCGACACCCGCCCGGAGGACGCATGGTCGGCCGGGATGTACCGGGCGGCGCAGCCCTGGGCGGTCGCGGCGGTGGCGTTCTTCTACGCCGGCGGCGTCGCCGGCGCGCTGCTGCTGCGCTCGGGCCGGCGCTGGCCGGGCATCCTGGCGATCGCCCTCGCGTCGCTCGCGGTGATCGAGTGCCTCGAGGACGCCTACGAGGAGCTCACGCCGCGGCAGTCGGGCTGGGAAGTGGCGCAGGCCATGAAGCCGCACCTGCGCCCGGAGACGCGCCTGTACAGCGTGAACCACTACGAGCAGACGGTGCCGTTCTACATCCGGCGCACCGTCACGCTGGTGAACTACCACGACGAGTTCGAGACGGGACTGCAGGCCGAGCCCGGGAAGGCGATCCCGGACCTCGAACGCTTCGCGGCCGATTGGCTGCGGCCGGGCGATGCGATGGCTATAATGCAGCCCGGCACCTTCGACAAATTCCGGCGGCAGGGCCTGCCCATGCAGGTGCTTCTCGAAGACCCGCGCCGCGTCCTCGTCCGCAAGCCGTGACCCCTCTCACCTTCTCGCTCGTGCTCGCGGGCGTGCTCCTCAATGCCGCCGCGCAGCTGCTGCTCAAGGCGGGCACCAACCGCGTGGGCGAGTTCGCGTTCTCGCTCTCGAACGTGGTGCCGGTCGGGGCGAAGCTCGCGCTGAGCCCGTACATCGCGGGCGGCCTCGGGTGCTACGTGGTGAGCGTGGTGGTGTGGATCCTGGCGCTCTCCCGCGTGCCGGTGAGCGTCGCCTATCCGATGCTCTCCATCGGCTACATCGTGAACGCGCTCGCGGCCTGGGCGCTCTTCGGCGAGTCGCTCGCGCCGCAGAAGCTGGTCGGCATCGCGTTCATCGTCGTGGGCGTCTTCCTCGTGGCGCGAAGCTAGTGCCGCCGTTCCTTCCCTTCGCGCGCCCCACCATCGACGAGGCGATGATCGCCGCGGTGGCGGACACGCTGCGCAGCCGCTGGCTCACGACCGGGCCGCGCGCGGCCGCCTTCGAGAAGGCGCTCTCGGAGCGCCTCGGCGGCCGGCCGGTGCGCTGCGTCACCTCGGCCACCGCGGCCCTCGAGCTCGCCTTCGAGCTCCTCGAGGTCGGGCCCGGCGACGAGGTGATCCTGCCGGCACAGAGCTTCTTCGTGACCGGCAACCTCGTCGAGCGCCGCGGCGCCGCCGCCGTGTTCGTCGACGTGGAGCTCCGCACGCGGAACGCGGACATGCGGCAGGCGCACGCCGCCGTCACGCCGCGCACCAAGGTCTTCATGCCCACCCACTACAACGCGCCGCTCGACCCGGCCCGGCTCTCCGAATTCCGCCAGCGCCACGGCGTGCGCGTGCTCGAGGACGCGGCGCTCGCGATCGGCTCGAAGGCGGGCGGCCGCGAGGTGGGATCGACCGGCGACCTCGTCTCGTTCAGCTTCCACCCCAACAAGAACATGACGACGATCGAGGGCGGCGCGCTGGTGCTGAACGACGAGCGCGAGGCCGCGGTGATCGAGGAGCTGCGCTTCCACGGCATCCGCCGGCTCCCGGACGGCACCCGCGACGTCGAACGCGCCGGGGCGAAGTACAACTTCTCCGACGTCTCCGCGCGCCTCGGGCTCGAGCAGCTCGCGCACCTCGACGAGTGGTGCCGGAAGCGCGAGCGCCTCGCCCGCCGCTACTTCGAATGCATCGCGGGCGACGACCTCCTCACGCCCGACCGGCTTCCGCCGCGCGACAATCCCGGCCACAGCTGGAACATGTTCGCGGTCCTGCTGCCGCTCGAGGCCATGGGCCGCACGCGCAAGTCGTTCATCGACGCGATGGCGGAGGCGGGGATCGGCATCGGCATTTCGTACGAGGCGATCCACCTCACCACCCTCTTCCGCCGCAAGGGCTTCCGGGAGGGGCGCTTCCCGGTCTCGGAGCGCATCGCGCGCGAGACGGCTACCCTGCCCCTCTACCCCGAGATGCGCGAGTCGGATGTGGAGCGCGTCTGCGAGACCCTCGCGCGCGTGATGCGCCGCAAGGCCGCGTGACATGAGCGCCGCGCCCGAGCTCTCCGTCGTGATCCCCGTGTACAACGAGGAGGAGGTGCTGCCCGCCCTCTTCGCGCGCCTCTATCCGGCGCTCGACGCGCTGGGGATCCCGTACGAGGTGATCTTCGTGAACGACGGCAGCCACGACCGCTCGGGGGCGCTGCTGCGCGAGCAGTTCCAGAAGCGCCCCGCGACCACGCGCGTGATCTTCTTCGCCGGGAACTTCGGCCAGCAAATGGCAGGCGCGCCTG
>DATIVM010000218.1:0-3031 GCA_035465975.1 Usitatibacter sp. | reverse complement strand
CACCCGGTGCTCGAGCTTCGTCACCGGGTTGCGGATCGGCTCGCCCATCGACTCGATCATGCCCGGCACCTGGACCGTCGCCCGCCGCCCGTCCACGTCGATATGCAGCTCGATCGGGCGGTAGAGCGTCGGCAGCTTGTTCGGCGACATCGCGGAGTAGATCCACCACATCGTCGACATGTCCTTCGTGTCCTTCCCGGTGCAGATGCGCTCGAGGGCCTCTCGCTGGCGCGCGTCGGCTCTCTCGTCGATGACGAGCTGCATGCGCCCGTTGCCCTCGTGCACCGGGCCGGGCCACGCGTACACGCCGACCACGCTGAGGCCGTCGAGCACGATGTCGCCGTGTCGCCCTTCGTCGATCTTGAAGCTGCCCATCGCGCAGCAGAACCCGTTGTTGGGCAGCGCGTTGAATTGGCAGTTGCATCCGTAGCTGCAATTGCAGTTCGCGAACTCGCGGCCTTTCACGTACCAGTCGGTCATGGCATCTCCTTTCAGAGGAAGAACAAGGCAAGGCCCAGCAACGTCATCGCCGCGCCCCCGGCCCGCGCCACGGCGGTCCCGGCGGGCGCGAGCTTCTCCAGGAGCACGTAGGCCGCGAGCGCCGCGACCCACAGCAAATTCATCACCCCGAACACGAAGAGCAGCGCCATCAGAGCCCAGCAGCAGCCGAGGCAGTAGAGACCGTGCTCCATGCCCATGAGGAGCGGCCCCATCGGTCCGCCCCGACGATGCTCCGCGAGGAACTGCGCCGGCGAGCGGCATTGCCGCAGGCACGCGGCCTTGAGGCCGGAGAACTGGTAGAGCCCCGCGGCGACGAAGAGCGCTCCGGCGAGCATCGCGCTTTCGCTGCGCATCTCGCCCGAGAGGAGCGCGGCCTCCGAGAGGCGCCACTGCGCGAACGTGGCGGCGAGGCTGAAGGCGGTCCACGCCGCGAGGTAGCCGGCGGCGAAGAGCAGCGCGGGCGCGGCCGAGGGGCGACCGGCATGCCGCTGCAGCGCGGCGAAGAGCAGGATCGCGGGCGCGGCGCTCGGCACCATCATGCCCGCCATCATGATCGCCCACATCGCGAAGGTCGCCGCGAAGTAGCCGGGATTCCACTGCGCGGGGCCCGCGGCATCCATGTCGGCGGCCATGGCGAAGAGATCGGCCCAAGCGAGCACCGCGACGAGCGCGAGCGCCGCGGCGACCAATGCGCGGTCGCGCTTCAGCAGGGCCTCGAGGGTGGCAACGGCACCGGACATGGGCACCCTCCCCGCAAAGGAACGCAGTGTATGTCGGAACCGGGGCGGCGGACTTACTTTTCGCCTAGCGAACCGGGCACCGGTCCTTCCTCATTTCCGCGACACGCTATCATGCGCCGATGAACTTCCTCGGCACCGAGCTTCCCATCCTCCAGGCGCCGATGGCGGGCGTGCAGCTCGGCGCGCTCGCCGCCGCGGTCTCCGAAGCGGGCGGGCTCGGCGCGCTGCCGTGCGCGTTGATCGACCCGGCGACGATGGCGAAGGAGCTCGCGCTCATCCGCTCGCGCACGTCGAAGCCCTTCAACGTGAATTTCTTCTGCCACGCGCAGCCCGCGCCCGACGCGGAGCGCGAAGCGTCGTGGCGAAGAGCGCTCGATCCGTACTATCGCGAGCTCGGCATCGACCCCGCTTCGATTCCCGCGGGACCGGGACGCGCGCCGTTCAGCGCCGAAGCGGCCGATGCCCTCGAGCCGTTCCGGCCCGCGGTCGTGAGCTTCCATTTCGGGTTGCCTGCGCCGGAGCTCCTCGCGCGCGTGAAGGGCTGGGGCTCGAAGGTGATCGCCTCGGCGACGACGGTCGAGGAGGCGCGCTGGCTCGAGGCGAAGGGCGTCGACGCGGTGATCGCGCAGGGCATGGAGGCGGGCGGCCATCGCGGCAACTTCCTCGCGAGCGACCTCACGACGCAGGTCGGGACCTTCTCGCTCGTTCCGCAGGTCGTGCGCGCCGTGAACGTGCCGGTGATCGCCGCGGGCGGCATCGCGGATGCGAACGGTGTGGCGGCGGCGCTCGCGCTCGGCGCCTCCGCCGTGCAGTTGGGTACCGCGTTCCTGCTGTGCGAGGAGGCGACCACCAGCGCCCTGCATCGCGCGGCGCTGAAGAGCGAGGCGGCGCGGCATACCGCGCTCACCAATCTCTTCACCGGCCGTCCCGCGCGCGGCATCGTGAACCGCATCATCCGGGAGCTCGGGCCGCTCAACCCGCAGGCGCCGGAATTTCCGCTCGCAACCGCCGCGATCGCGCCGCTGCGCGCGAAGGCCGAGGCGCGAGGCTCGGGCGATTTCTCGCCCCTGTGGAGCGGGCAGAACGCGACCGGCTGCCGGGAGGTTCCGGCGGCGCGTCTCGTGCGCGAGCTCGCATCGCGTCCCTGAGGCTGCAGCGGTCAAGGCCGGCGCGAAGGGATGGTGGTAGGGTGGAACGATGGACCCGGGGGACCGTCCCCGGGCCCGGCGTTCCGGAGGAAATCCATGCAGCAGGAAGTCGCAGCTCTCGGCGCGGGCTTCGAGGCCCTGGTCGAGCAGCTTCCCGTTTCCGTCATCCTCGCCGACCGCGAGGGCCTCATCCGCGCGTGGAACCGCGCGTCCGAGGCGCTCTTCGGTTTCTCCGCGAAGGAGGTGATGGGACGCAGCCTCGACGTGATCATCCCCGAGCACCTGCGCCAGGCCCACTGGGACGGGTACAACCGTTCGCTCGCGAGCGGGACCACCAAGTATTCCGGCCGCGTCATGACCACGCGCGCCGTGCACAAGGACGGCCGCAAGCTCTACGTCGACTTCGGCTTCGGCATGCTGAAGGATGCGTCGGGCGCGGTGGTCGGCGCGATGGCGGTCGGGCGCGACGTGACGGAGCGTTACCTCGCCGAGCGCGCGAAGCGGGCGTCGGCGTAGCTCAGCGCGGCTTCGCCCCGAGGCTCCCCGGCCCGTAGAGCGGCGCGTTCACGTCGGCGAAGGCGAGCATCGCGCCGATGCGCCGGTCCGCGGGATCCTCGAAGCCGCACTCGCCGATGTAGTTCG
>DATIVM010000217.1:0-1731 GCA_035465975.1 Usitatibacter sp. | reverse complement strand
CCCGCCGCCCAGGTGGGCCACACCACGATCCAGCCGGCGAGCGCCGCCACCGGCGCCGCCGGCCGCAGGTGCTTCGCGATCCAGAAGGGCGCGACGGCGATCCAGAACACGGTGGCGACGGCGAGCACGGCGAAGGCGAGGCGCGCGAAGGCGCCGGGCTCCGCGGCGGCCTGGAAGGCCCACAGCACGGCGGCGATCGCGAAGGAGAGCGCGAGGAAGGCGGCGCGCCCGGGGGCCGCGAGCCCGGAGAGCCGCGACCATTCCCAGCAGCAGACCAGCGAGACCGCGAGCATGAAGAGCGACCAGAGGGCGCGCGAGGCGAAGAACACCATCGCGACCACGACGACGAGGGCCACGACCGCGGTGATCACCCGTGTGGCCAGCATGCGGGGGGCCTTCAGCCCGCCTGGATCACGGGCTCGGGCTGCGCGAGCTGCTCGCTCGTGCGCCCGAAGCGGCGCTCGCGGCGGCGGTAGGAGGCGATGGCCTCGTCGAGCGCCTTCGCCCCGAAGTCGGGCCACAGCGCGTCGGTGAAGTAGAGCTCGGTGTAGGCGAGCTGCCACAGCAGGAAGTTCGAGACGCGCTTCTCCCCGCCGGTGCGGATGAAGAGGTCGGGCTCGGGCGCGTGGCTCATCGAGAGGAAGCGCGAGAGCCGCTCCTCGGTGATGGGCGCGCCCGGGTCCTCGATCCGGCAGCGTTCGGCCGCCTGCAGGATGTCCCAGCGCCCGCCGTAGTTCGCGGCGACCGTGAGCGTGAGGCGGGTGTCGTTCGCGGTGAGCTCCTCGCCGCGGCGGATGTGCTCGCGGATCCGGGGATCGAACGCCGAAAGGTCGCCCACGACGCGGAACCGGATGCCGTTCGCGTGCAGCTTCTCCACCTCCTGCTCGAGCGCGCGCAGGAAGAGCTGCATGAGGAACGTGACCTCCTCCGGCGGCCGGCGCCAGTTCTCGCTGGAGAAGGCGAAGAGCGTGAGGTACTCGATGCCGCGCTCGATGCAGGCCTTCACCACCTCGCGCACCGTCTCCACGCCGCGCTTGTGGCCGGCGACCCGCGGGAGGAACCGGCGCTTCGCCCAGCGGCCGTTGCCGTCCATGATGATCGCCACGTGGCGCGGCACGTCGCCCGTGTCCGGAATGTTCTGGGTGGAGCTGGTGAATTCGGTCATGGGTTCCAAGGCGCCCTTGTCGGTCCGGCCTTCAGGCCGTGACCTCATACGGACATCACATCCTTCTCCTTCTCCGCGACGAGCTTGTCGATGTCGGCGATCGCCTTGTCGGTCATCTTCTGGACCTCGTCCTGGGAGCGCTTCTCCTGGTCCTCGCCCACCTCGCCATTCTTGAGCAGCTCCTTGAGGTGGTTGATGGCGTCGCGGCGGATGTTGCGCACCGCCACCTTCGCGTTCTCGCCCTCGTGCTTCACGATCTTGGTGAGCTCGCGGCGCCGCTCCTCGGTGAGGGGCGGCATCGGCACGCGCACCACGTCGCCCGAGGTCGCCGGGTTCACGCCCAGGTCGGAATCGCGGATCGCCTTCTCCACGACCTGCACCATCTTCTTCTCGAAGGGCTGGATCGCGATGGTGCGCGCGTCGGCGAGCGTGACGTTCGCGACCTGGCTCACCGGCACTTCCGAGCCGTAGTAGTCGACCTTGATGTGGTCGATGAGCCCGGTGTGGGCACGGCCGGTGCGGATCTTGGCGAGGTCGTGCTTGAGCGTCTCGAGCGACTTCGCCAT
>DATIVM010000216.1:0-3935 GCA_035465975.1 Usitatibacter sp. | reverse complement strand
ACGTCGCCGTTGCGCGGGTCGATCGCGACCAGCGCCCCCTTGTAGTCCCCGAAGGCCTCCTCGGCGATCTTCTGCAGCTCCAGGTCGATGGTGACGACGAGGTTGTCGCCCGACTGCGGCTCGGTGCGCGAGAGCGAGCGGATCGCGCGCCCGCCCGCGTCGATCTCCACCTGCTCGCTGCCCGTCACGCCGTGCAGCTCCTTCTCGTAGGCGCCCTCGAGGCCGAGCTTGCCGATGTGGTCCGTGCCCTTGTAGTTGGTCGAGAGCCCCTCGCCCTCGATCTTCTGCAGGTCCGCGTCGTTGATGCGGCCGATGTAGCCGATCGCGTGGGAGGCGATCTCGCCCTGCGGATACGAGCGGAAGAGGCGCGCCTTGATCTCGAAGCCGGGGAAGCGGTAGCGGTTCACGGCGAAGCGCGCGACCTCCTCCTCGGTGAGGCGGGTGCGGATCGGCAGGCTCTCGAAGTTCTTGCTCTCCTCCTGGAGCTTGCGGAAGCGCCGGCGGTCGCGCGGAGAGATCTCGATCACCTTCGAGAGCCCGTCGATCGCCTGCTCCACGTTCGCCACCTTGCTCGGCGTGATCTCGAGCGTGTAGGCGGAGTAGTTCGCCGCGAGCACGTGGCCGTTGCGGTCGAGGATGAGGCCGCGGCTCGGCACCACGGGCACCACCGAGATGCGGTTCTGCTCGGCGAGGGTGTGGTAGTACTCGCGTTGCACGACCTGCAGCCAGACGAAGCGCGCGACGAGCAGGCCGAACGCGCCGAGGATCAGGAGCCCGGCCACCAGCATGCGGTTGCGGAACACGGTGAGCTCGCGCCGCGGGTCGCGCAGCGCCTGCCCCACCATCATGGCGGCGTCTCCCGCCTGCGGCGCACCGCCGGCGCGTACAGGATCAGGCTCGCCGGCGCCCACAGCAGCGCCGTGATCGCGGGCGAGGCGAAGTACGCGAAGCCCGGGAAGTCGGCGCCGAGCAGCAGGTTGAGGAGCAGCGTCAAGCACCTCGCGACCACCGCGAGGCCGAGCACGTGCAGCGCCTGCTCGGGCAGGTGGAAGGAGACGATGCGCACGCGCAGCACCTGCGCGCCGTACACCGCCACGACGTAGGCGAACGCATGCTGGCCGAGGAGCGTGGAGTCGCTCACGTCCATCAGCAGCCCGGCCATGAAGGCGACGCCCTGCCCGATGGCGCTCGGCTCGTGCAGGGTCCAGAAGAGGATCACCAGCAGCACCAGGTCCGGGCGGGCGAGGAGCCACGTGCCGGTCCAGGGCAGCATCGCGAAGAGGTAGGCGACGAGGAACGAGGCGAAGATGAGGCCGGCGCTCGCCGGCGCCTTCGCCACGTCCCTCGCGACCGGCGTGAGGTCGGCGGGCCTCATCGGACGTCCTCAGCGGGTGGCACGCGATCCTCCCTCGCGCCGCGCCCGCGCGCCGCCGCGCTCCCGGGCGGGCTTGCGCGCCTCCTGCTCGAGCGTCTGCGGCCGCGGCGTGGTGGCCGCGAGCGGCAGCAGCAGCACGTAGCGGTAGTGGTCGACGCCCGCCGCGGGCCGCGCGACGATGCGCGCGAACATGTAGGCGGCGTTCTTCTCCACGCTCGCCACCTTCGCGACGGTGAGGCCGGGCGGATAGGTCCCGTCGATGCCGGAGGTGACGAAGAGGTCGCCCTGCTGCACGTCGGCCGAGGCGGGCATGAACGGGATGTCGATGGTGCCGTTCTGTCCCGAGCCGACGGCGAGCGCGCGCAGGCCGTTCCTCACCACCATCACCGGCACCGACTGTCCCTTCTCCGTGACGAGCGTCACCTCGCTCGTGAACGTGCCGACGCTCGTCACCTGGCCCACCACCCCGGTCCCGTCGATCACCGGCATGCCGGCCTTGATGTCCTGGGTGAGCCCCTTGTTTACGACGATCTTGCGGGTGAACGGGTTGCGCGCGGTGTAGAGCACCTCGGCGAGGATGCCGCCGTCGGCATACCGGCTGTGCCCGGGGGACATGCCGAGCAGGTGCTCCTCCTCGGCGCGCAGCAGCCGCGCCTCCTGCGCCGCCGCCGACTGCTCGAGCAGCTTCGCGCGGAGCTCCCGGTTCTCGCGCAGCAGGTCGGCCTGGGTCGTGAAGAACTCCGCGGCGCGCCCGAGCGCGCGCGACGGCGCCGCGGCCACCTCCTGCAGCGGCTGGGCGAGCACCGAGAGCGACAGGCGCAGCGCGGCGAGGGCGTGGAAGCGGTGGTCGGCGATCATCACGGCGATCGCGGCCAGCGTGAAGAACGTGAGCCTCGCGAGCGGCGAGGGTCCGCGATGGAAGAAAGGCGGCGGTTCGCGGATCAAGCGGTGGTTCGTCAGCGAAGAAGCCCGCCGCTCAGTGCATCGCGAGGGGCGGGCTTCGGTAGGGACACGGCGTCAGTCGTTGGTGAAAACCGTGCCGAGCTTGTCCATCTCTTCCAGCGCACGACCGGAACCGCGCACGACGCACGTGAGCGGGTCGTCGGCGACGATCACCGGCAGCCCCGTCTCCTCCATGAGCAGGCGGTCGAGCTCGCGCAGCAGCGCCCCGCCGCCGGTGAGCACCATGCCCTTCTCGGCGATGTCGGCGCCCAGCTCGGGCGGGGTCTGCTCGAGCGCGCTCTTCACGGCGGAGACGATCGAGTTCAGCGGATCGGTGAGCGCCTCGAGGATCTCGTTGGAGGAGATCGTGAAGGAGCGCGGGATCCCCTCGGCGAGGTTGCGTCCCTTCACCTCCATCTCGCGCACTTCGCTCCCCGGGAAGGCGGAGCCGATCTGCTTCTTGATCTGCTCGGCCGTGGATTCGCCGATCAGCATTCCGTAGTTGCGGCGGATGTAGTTGATGATCGCCTCGTCGAACTTGTCGCCGCCGACGCGCACGCTCGCCGAGTACACGATGCCGCCCAGCGAGATCACGCCCACTTCCGTCGTGCCGCCGCCGATGTCCACCACCATCGAGCCGGTCGCGTCCGCGATCGGGAGGTCCGCGCCGATCGCGGCGGCCATCGGCTCCTCGATGAGGAACACCTGGGAGGCGCCCGCGCCGATCGCGCTTTCCTTGATCGCGCGCCGCTCCACCTGCGTGGATCCGTACGGCACGCAGATCACGATGCGCGGGCTGGGCCGGAACCACTGGTTGTCGTGGATCTTCTTGATGAAGTACTTGAGCATCTGCTCGGTGATCGTGAAGTCCGCGATCACCCCGTCCTTCATCGGGCGGATGGCCGTGATGTTGCCCGGCGTGCGTCCGAGCATCTGCTTGGCCGCGAGCCCCACTGCCTGGATGGTCTTCTTGCCGCTGGGGCCGCCTTCCTGGCGGATCGCGACCACCGACGGCTCGTCCAGGACGATGCCCTTGCCGCGCACGTAGATGAGCGTGTTGGCGGTGCCGAGGTCGATGGCGAGGTCGGTGGAAAAGTACTTGGAAACGAAGGAGAACATCTTGATCCGTAAGGAAATTCGGGCAGCCGCCTTTCCCCGGGGCGCGGGGGTCGCCTATAATAGCCCAAAATCACGATGAATTAAGGCCTTAGAGCGCTTTTTGCATGCTGTCCCTCGATGAAGTCCGCCGCATCGCCGACCTGGCCCGGATCGAAATCCCGGAAACGGGGGTTGCTGCGCTGCAACAGCAGCTCAACGGCATCCTCGGCCTGATCGAGCAGATGCGCGCGGTGGACACCGCCGGCGTGGAGCCCATGGCCCACGCGGTCGACGTGACGCAGCGCCTTCGCGCGGACCGCGTGACCGAAGCCGACCAGCACGAATTGTTCCAGTCCGCGGCGCCGCAGGTGGAGGATGGCCTCTACCTCGTGCCGAAGGTCATCGAGTAGCAACCCCGGCGCCGCCTCGCGTCGCCACCCCCCGACAACCCCATGTTCGACCTGACGATTTCCGCCCTCGCTTCCCTGCTTCGCGACCGCAAGGCCTCGAGCGAGGAGCT
>DATIVM010000215.1:0-3426 GCA_035465975.1 Usitatibacter sp. | reverse complement strand
AAGAGCCGCGGCTCGAGCTCGGGGATCGAGTAGCTGCAGACGGGGCAGGCGAAGCGCGCGGAGAACAGGTGCTCCCTGCCGGTGTCGACCTCGGCCGCCACGGCGCGCCCGTCCGCGTGGCGCAGCGCCGTCTCGAACGATTCGGCGAGCCGCTGCTTGAGGCCGGCCGCGCGCGCCGGGTCGAGCTCGATCTTCACGCGGTCGATCACGATCTCCACGGTGTGCTTGCGGTTGCGGTCGAGCTTCGGCAGGCGGTCGATCTCGTGCACCTCGCCGTCTATGCGCAGCCGCACGAAGCCCTGCGCGCGGAGCTCGTCGATGAGCTCCGCCTGCTCGCCCTTGCGGCCCACCACGAGCGGGGCGAGGATCATCGCGCGCGTGCCGTCGGCGAGCGCGAGCACGTGGTCCACCATCTGCGAGACGCTCTGCGAGGCGAGCTTCACCTGGTGCTCGGGGCAGTAGGGATCGCCCACGCGCGCGAAGAGGAGCCGCATGTAGTCGTGGATCTCGGTGACCGTGCCGACCGTGGAGCGCGGGTTGTGCGAGGTCGCCTTCTGCTCGATCGCGATCGCGGGCGAGAGGCCCTCGATGAGGTCCACGTCCGGCTTCTCCATGAGCTGCAGGAACTGGCGCGCGTACGCCGAGAGCGACTCGACGTAGCGGCGCTGGCCTTCCGCGTAGAGCGTGTCGAACGCGAGGGAGGACTTGCCGGAGCCCGAGAGGCCCGTGATGACGACGAGGCGGTCGCGCGGAATGTCGAGGCTGACGTTCCTGAGGTTGTGGGTCCGCGCGCCTCGGATGCGAATCGTTTCCATGGGGCGATCTGCTAATATACCTGAGCCCTCTTTCCCGCTCCACGTCCCATTTCCCGAGTGAATTCTCCGGCCCGCATGAGCCCCCGCGAGCTGCGAGCGAGCCTTTCGCTCGCCTCGATCTTCGGGCTGCGCATGCTCGGGATGTTCATCATCCTGCCGGTCTTCACGCTGTGGGCCCGCGGGCAGCCGGGCTGGAGCCTGCAGCTCGCCGGGATCGCGATCGGCGTCTACGGCCTGGTGCAGGCGATCCTGCAGATCCCCATGGGGCGCCTCTCGGACCGCTACGGGCGCAAGCCCCTGATCTACCTCGGACTCGCCGCCATGGCGGCCGGCAGCTTCGCCTGCGCGTCGAGCGTGACCCCGCTCGGCATGATCACCGGCCGCGCCCTGCAGGGCGTGGGCGCGATCTCGGGCGTGGCGATCGCCTTCGCCGCCGACCTCACGCGCGACACGCAGCGCAGCAAGGCCATGGCGATCATCGGCTCCACCATCGGCGCGGCGTTCATGGTCTCGTTCGTCGCGGCGCCGTCGCTCGAGCACTGGATCGGCCTGCACGGCATCTTCGCGGTCACCGGCTCGCTCGCCCTCGCCGCGATCGCCGTGACGCGCTGGGTCGTGCCCGACGCGCCGGTCACGCAGCGCTCGCCCTCGGCGCCCGCGTTCTCGGAGGTGCTGCGGCTGCCCGAGCTCGTCCGCCTCGACGTGGGCATCTTCGTCCTGCACTCGGTGCTCATGGCCATGTTCGTGGTGGCGCCGGTGGCCCTGGTGCAGGCGGGGCTTCCCGTGGAGCACCACTGGTGGATCTACCTCGGCGCCATGGTGGGCGGCCTCGTGCTGATGCTGCCGGCGATCGGGGCCCGCACGGCGCGTCGCGAGCGCCCGGTTTTCCTCGCCTCGATCGGCGTCGTGGCGGTGGGCCTCGCCGTGCTCGCGGCAGCGCTGCACAGCGTCGCCGGGATCGCGGCGGCCCTCGTCATCGTGTTCGGCGGCTTCAACGTTCTGGAAGCGAAGCTGCCCGCGCTGGTGTCGCGCGCGGCGCCGCGCGAGGCGCGCGGCGCCGCCACGGGCGTCTATTCCAGCGTACAGTTCCTCGGCACGTTCGTCGGCTCGGCCGCGGGCGGGGCGATCGCCCAGCACTTCGGCTTCGTCGCGACGCTCGTCGCCTGCCTGGTGCTGCTGCTCGCCTGGCTGGGCGTCGCGTGGAACATGGGGGAATTCGTCCCGGCCGCCTCGAGCGTCACCGGGCAGTAGCAGGACAACCGCCTCACGAAAGGGACAAGTCATGGCATCGGTCAACAAGGTGATCCTCATCGGCAACCTCGGGCGCGACCCCGAGACGCGCTACATGCCCGATGGCGGGGCGATCACGAACATCTCCGTGGCGACCACGGAGGCCTGGAAGGACAAGAACGGCGAGAAGCAGGAGAAGACCGAATGGCACCGCGTCGCCTTCTTCGGCAAGCTCGCCGAGATCGCCGGCGAGTACCTCAAGAAGGGGAGCCAGGTCTACGTCGAGGGACGCCTGCAGACGCGCAAGTGGCAGGACAAGGACGGCCAGGACAAGTACACCACCGAGATCGTCGCCAACGCGATGCAGATGCTCGGCTCGCGCCAGGGCATGGGCGGCCCCGCGCCCGAGCGCGAAGCCGACCGCGGCGAGGGCGGTGCCTCCCGCCCGGCCTCCTCGTCGAAGCCGGCGGCCAAGGCCGCAGGCGGCAAGTTCGACGATTTCGAGGACGACATCCCCTTCTGAGCCGCGCCGCCGCCCCCATATGATCCGTCGACCCTTCCCGCAACCCTCTGCTCCTCGATCGCCCCGGCAAGCCGCGGGCCACCGGCCGGAGGAAGCGAGCGCGGGAGACGGTTTCGCCAGAGTGCACACCCTATGAAGCGCATCGTTTTGTTCCTCGCGACCAACCTGGCCGTCGGGTTGGTGCTGTCCATCACGCTCTCCATCCTGGGCGTGAACCGCTACCTTGCGGGCACCGGGCTCAACGTCCAGGCGCTCGCGGTGTTCTCGGTGATCGTGGGCTTCGCCGGCTCCTTCATCTCGCTGCTCCTCAGCAAGACGATGGCGCTCTGGACCACCGGGGCGCAGGTGATCGAGACGCCGCAGAGCGCCGACGAGCGCTGGCTGGTCGATACGGTGCGCCGCCTCGCGGAGAAGGCCGGGGTCGGGATGCCCGCGGTCGCGATCTACGAGGGCGCGCCCAACGCCTTCGCCACCGGCGCGTTCCGCGATTCCGCGCTGGTCGCGGTCTCCACCGGGCTCCTGCAGTCCATGACGCACGACGAGGTCGAGGCGGTGCTGGGGCACGAGATCTCCCACGTCGCGAACGGCGACATGGTCACCCTCACGCTGATCCAGGGCGTGGTGAACACGTTCGTGGTGTTCCTGTCGCGCGTCGTCGGCTACTTCGTCGACCGCGCGGTCTTCCGCACCGAGCGCGGGCTCGGCATGGGCTACTACGTCACGGTGATCGCGTGCGAGATCCTGTTCGGCATCGTCGCCTCGATCATCGTCGCGTGGTTCTCGCGGCGGCGCGAGTTCCGCGCCGACGCGGGCTCGGCCACGCTCCTCGGCACGCCGCGCGCGATGATCGCGGCGCTG
>DATIVM010000214.1:0-4348 GCA_035465975.1 Usitatibacter sp. | reverse complement strand
AGGTCTCGCGGTCGAGCGGCCAGCCGGCGGTGTGCACGACCAGCCCCGGCACGTGCTTCCCGGCCGCCACTTCCCACAGCTCCTTGATGCCGATGCCGTAGACCTGCGGGTCGCGGCCCTCGCGCAAGCGGTAGCGCTCCTGCAGGCGCTTGCCGAGGTGACCGCGCGCGCCCTCCGCGAAGAAGGTGTATTTCGCGTGCAGCTCGATGCCGGGCTGGTAGCGCGCGGTCTTCCCGCCGTCGCGGCCGATGCCCATGTCGCCGGTCGCCACGCCGCGCACCCGGCCGTCGTCGGTGAACAGCACCTCGGCCGCGGCGAAGCCGGCGTAGATCTCGACGCCCAGCGCCTCGGCCCGCTGCCCCAGCCAGCGGCAGACGTTTCCCAGGCTCGCGATGTAGTTGCCCTCGTTGCGGAAGCATGCGGGCAGCAGCGCGTGCGGCACCTTGAACGAGCCGCGGACGGTGAGGAACTGGAACCGGTCCTCGGTCACCGGCTGGTCGAGCGGCGCGCCCTGCGATTTCCACTCCGGAAAGAGCTCCGAGAGCGCGCGCGGGTCGATCACCGCGCCCGACAGGATGTGCGCCCCGACTTCCGAGCCCTTCTCCAGCACGCACACCGAGACTTCCTTCCCGGCGGCGGCGGCGAGCTGCTTCAGGCGGATCGCCGCGGCGAGGCCGGCGGGGCCGGCGCCCACGACGACGACGTCGTAGGCCATCGATTCGCGTTCGGGCATGGGGGCGGAACTTTCGCCGGGCGGCGACGGGTCGCAGGCAATGGGAGAATTATAGCCAAGCGATGTCCGACACCCTGCACATTGTCTGTCCCCATTGCGACACCACCAACCGCGTCGCACGCGACCGG
Source organism: Usitatibacter sp. (assembly GCA_035465975.1). Taxonomy (GTDB): domain Bacteria; phylum Pseudomonadota; class Gammaproteobacteria; order Burkholderiales; family Usitatibacteraceae; genus Usitatibacter. The sequence goes on along the minus strand of DATIVM010000214.1, from coordinate 3,487 downwards.
CTGGGTCCGGGGGCCGTATGCGGGAAGTGCAAGCGGCACCTCTTCGAGGGACATCCCCTGGCGCTCACCGGCGCGAACTTCGACCGGCACGTGGGCGCGAGCGGCATCCCGGTGGTCGTCGACTTCTGGGCGGCGTGGTGCGGGCCGTGCCGCATGATGGCGCCCGCCTACGAGCAGGCGGCTGCGCGCGTGGAGCCGCGCGTGCGGCTCGCGAAGCTCGACACCGAGGCGGCCCCCGGGATCGCGGGGCGGTTCGGCATCCGCGGCATCCCCACGCTGATCCTCTTCAGGAACGGGCGCGAGGCGGCCCGGCAGACGGGCGCGATGACCGACGTCAAAAGCCTGGTGCGCTGGATCGAGTCGAACGCCTGAGCGCTCAGGGCTCGCCATCGAGCACGCCGAACTCCGCGGGCACCCGCGCGTAGAAGAGGCGCACGCGCGCCGCGGCCACGGCGTCCAGCAGCTTCGCGGCCTCCTGCGGCGTCACGATGAACTCCACCTCGACGGTGAGGTCGCCCGCGAGCTCGAAGAACTTCGCTTCGTGCATCACGCCGTGGCGGCCGAAGCCCGCCATCGCCTTGAACGCCGTGCCGCCGTGGATGCCGAGGCGCTTCGCCTGGTCGAGCAGCCACTCGTAGAGCAGCACGCCGCCCACCTTTTGGTTCTCGTGCGTGTAGAAGCGCAGGAACTCGCCCTTCATCGCACCCTCGCTCCCAGCGCGACATGGGCGAGCGCGATGCCCGCGAGCGTGAGCGCGACCGAGCCCGCGACATGCAGCGCGACCAGCGCCCCGCTCCACGCGAGCTGCCCGCGCGTGAGGAGGGTGGCCGTTTCCGCCGAGAAGGTGGAGAACGTGGTGAGGCCGCCGAGGAAGCCGGTGGTCACGAGGAGCCGCGCTTCCGGGGCGAGCGCCTCGTAGTGGTTGAGCACCGCCATCGCCACCCCCATGAGGAATCCGCCGAGCAGGTTCGCGGCGAGCGTGCCGAGGGGGATCGTGGGAAAGAGCGGGTTGAGGAGCGCCCCCAGGCCCCAGCGCAGCCACGCGCCCACCGCCGCGCCCGCGCCCACCGCCACGAACGCCTGCATCATCGGCCCTCCGCGCACCAGCGGTTCGACACGGCCCGCGCCTCCCACGCGATCTCGCTCGCGGTGAGCCCGATCGGCCCGAGGCCGCGCGCGGCGCACGCGTCGGCCGCGGCGCCATGGACGCACACGCCGTACTGCAGCGCGCGGCGCGCCTCCAGGCCCTGCGCGAGCAACGCGCCGATGATACCCGCAAGCACGTCGCCGCTTCCCGCGGTCGCGAGCCCCGGATTCCCGGTCGCGTTCACGGACCAGGTTGCGTCGGGAAACGCGCAGACGCTCCCCGCGCCCTTGAGCACCACGTGCGCGTGGAAGCGGCGCGCGAGCTCCTGCGCGGCGGCGAGGCGATCGTCCTGCACGGAACGCGTCTCCATGCCGAGCAGGCGCGCGGCCTCCGCGGGATGGGGCGTGAGGATGGTGGCCGCCTTGCGGGGCGCGGCGAGCGAGCGCCGCAGCGCATCGTCGAAGGCGACCGCGTTGAGCGCGTCGGCATCGAGCACCAGCGGCTTCGCCGACGCGACGAGCGCGGGAAGGATGGCGCGCTCGAAGGCGCTGCGCGAGGTGGCGGAGGGCGAGCGTCCCGCGCCGGGGCCCGCCACCAGGACGTCCGCGGCGAGCGCGTCGTCGACGCTGCGGATCATGAGCTCGGGGTGGACGATGTCGACCGCGGGGGCGTCGGCGCCGAGGAACGCCACGAACACGCGGCCCGCGCCCGAGAGGAGGCCCGCGCGCGCGGCGAGGAGCGCGGCGCCGACCATGCCGCGATTCCCGCCGACCACCGCGAGCGTGCCGAAATCGCCCTTGTGGGTATTGCGCCGGCGCGGCGCGAGCCACGGGGCGACGAGCGCGGGCGTGAGCAGGAAGCCGTGCGCCTCGCGCAGCACTTCGTTCCCGGTGCCGAGGTCGTCCAGCTCGACTGCCCCGCAATGATCCGGTCCGTCGCCCGTATGCAGGCCGACCTTGTGCGCGATGAAGGTGACGGTCGAGGTCGCGCGCACCGCGCTGCCCCGCACGCGGCCGGTGCGGCTGTCGAGGCCGCTCGGCACGTCGATCGCGAGCACCGGCGCGCCGCATGCGTTCATGCGCTCGATGATCGCGGCGAAGGCCGGATCGACGTCGCGCGCGAGGCCGATGCCGAGGAGCCCGTCGACCACCAGGGCGAGGCGCGCATCGCCGGGCCATTCGCGCACGATGCGCCCGCCGCGCGATTCGAACGCCGCGCGCGCTTCGCGCGCCTCGGACGCCTTCGGGGCCGCGTCCGACGCCTCGAGCACCACCACGCGATGGAACCCTTCGACCAGGTTCGCGGCCGCGACCCAGGCGTCGCCGCCGTTGTTGCCCGGGCCCGCCACGACCAGGATGCAATCGCCGGTATCGGCGGCGAAGCGGCGGGCGGCTTCGGCCACCGCGCGCCCCGCGCGGAGCATCAGGCTCGGCGCCCCTTTTTGCGAGCCGCGCGCCTCGACCGCGCGCAGCTCTTCGCTGGTGAGGATCGGCACGGGGGCCATCACGCGCGAGCGCTCAGGACCAGGTGGCCGCGGCCGGCAGGCTCGCCGCCGCGTCGGGCACGAGCACCGTGTCGGCCGCCAGTGGCAGCGTCTGCGGATAGTCGCGGCTGTAGTGCAGGCCCCGGCTTTCCTTGCGCGCGAGGGCCGAGCGCACGATGAGCTCCGCGGTGAGGACGAGGTTCCTGAGCTCGATGAGGTCGTTGGAGATGCGGAAGTTCGCGTAGAACTCCTGGATCTCCTCCTGCAGGAGCTGGATGCGATGGCGCGCGCGTTCCAGGCGCTTGGTCGTGCGCACGATGCCGACGTAGTTCCACATGGTGCGGCGCAGCTCGTCCCAGTTGTGCGAGATCACCACTTCCTCGTCGGCATCCGTCACGCGGCTCTCGTCCCACGCGGGGAGCGAGGGCAGGGTGGAGGCCGGCTGCGCGAGGATGTCCGAGGCGGCGGCTTCCGAGAACACGAGGCATTCCAGCAGCGAGTTGGAGGCGAGCCGGTTCGCGCCGTGCAGCCCCGTGCACGCGACTTCCCCCAGCGCGTAGAGGAACGGCACGTTGGTGCGTCCGCGCAGGTCCGTGACGAGGCCGCCGCAGGTGTAGTGGGCGGCGGGGACGACGGGGATCGGGTCCTGGGTCATGTCGATCCCGAACTCGAGGCAGCGCGCGTAGATGTTGGGGAAGTGACCCTTGATGAAGTCCGCCCCCTTGTGCGTGATGTCGAGATACACGCAATCGATGCCGTGCTTCTTGATCTCGAAGTCGATGGCGCGCGCGACGACGTCGCGCGGCGCGAGCTCGGCGCGCGGGTCGTGGCGCGGCATGAAGCGCTCGCCGCCGGGAAGCTTCAGGAGGCCGCCTTCGCCGCGCACCGCCTCGGAGATCAGGAACGACTTCGCGTGC
>DATIVM010000213.1:0-2795 GCA_035465975.1 Usitatibacter sp. | reverse complement strand
CTGCGGCGACATGGCCTCGCGCGCGGCCGCCTCGGGGTGGAGAACGAGGCGGGCGAGGACCGCATGACGCTGCAGGTGGAGGGCGAGGGAAGCGACGCGGCCCTCGCGCAGGCGCTCGAGGCGACGGTGCGCGAGGTGATGAAGCTGCGCGGCGTGGTCGCCTGGCGCGCGCCCGGGTCGCTGCCGAACGACGGCAAGGTGATCGAGGACGCCCGCCGATATTCGTGACGGCGCAACAGGTTTATGATGACGGCCCCCATTCATGGAGAGTCAGGAATGAAGAACACCGCGATCCTGCTTGCCGCGCTTGCCGCCTGCGCGGGAATCGAAGGCTGCGCGCTCCCGGCGGCTGCCACGGGCGAGCCGCGCGTCGAGCCGGTCTACGTCACGGGCAGCAATATCGCCCGCAGGGACCGGACGCATTCGGGCGAGGTGTCGATCATGAGCCCCGAGGCGTACGAGATGGCGCGCATGGGCCACACCCCGGGGGCCCCCCTCACCGCCGCCGGCGGGCACTGAAGCGTCCGCGGGGGCCGGCGGACCGGCCCCCCCCCCGCGCGTCGGATCGTCGCGCGCCCTCCTTGGGCGTCCGACGTTCCCCGGCACGGCCGCGTCGCGCACAATCCGCCCGAGTCCGACGCGGTACCCATAGCCGCTCCGACCCGCCACTTTGCGCGGCTCCGACAGCCCGCCTTCCCCGGCGTCCCGCTTCCCGTTCGCCTGATCGCGCAAGGCCTTGTTTTGCCGGCCTGTGGCCCCCATTTTCCCGGTCCGGAATGAATCAGGCCGCCCACTGTCCGAAGGACTGATTCGTTTGATCGGGGACCCCCGGTGGGCTAAACTAACGGGCTTTTGATGGTGGCCCCCACCCGGGCCGAAACGCTCCCCCAGCCGGGGCGGGCGACCCGGCCCGAGGGCCGCAAGGCCCAGCAGAGAGGAACAATGGCGAGCAAAGCGAAGAAACTGACCGAGGCGGAAATCCTCAAGATGCCGAAGTCGGAATACATGAACACGGCGCAGCTCAACTTCTTCCGCGAGCGGCTGCTGGAGCTGCAACGCCAGCTCCGCGAGAACGCCGGCGCGACGACCGAGCACCTGCGCGAGCTTTCGTTCGCGCCGGATCCTGCCGACCGAGCCACGCTCGAGGAGGAACACGCGCTGGAGCTTCGCACGCGCGACCGCGAGAGGAAGCTCCTCAAGAAGATCGACGCGGCGCTGGCGCGCATCGAGGACGGCAGCTACGGCTTCTGCGAGGAGACCGGCGAGCCGATCGGCATCCAGCGCCTGCTCGCGCGGCCCACGGCCACGCTCACGATCGAGGCGCAGGAACGCCGCGAGCTCAAGCAGAAGCTCTACGGCGAGTAGCGCGGGCGCGAGCCGACGCGAGCCCCGGCCCGCACGGCCGGGGCTTGTCTTTTTCCGGCCCCGGAATTGCACTGCGCGCGCGGCGCGATTTGCCGCGGCGCCCGCGCGGCCGGCTCCTATAATGCAAGGGTCGCAATCGAGCGAGGCACGCGAAGGACCGTGAAGGCGCAGGCGACGCAATACCGGCAGGACGCCTCGCGGCAGCTGCACCGGCTGCTCGAGGAGCGCACGCTCGCCACGGTCTTCCAGCCGATCTTCAGCTTCCGCGAGGGCCGCATCACCGGCTACGAGGCGCTGGTGCGCGGGCCGCGCGGCTCGCTGCTGCAGACGCCCGCGGAGCTCTTCGCCGCCGCCGCGGAGGAAGGGCTCGCGGTCGAGCTCAACGTCCTCTGCATCCAGCAGATGCTGCACGCGTTCGCCGCGAGCGGGCTCGAGGGCAGCCTCTTCCTCAACGTCTCGCCGCGGCTCATCGTGCAGAGCCACCACGACCAGGAACGCGCCGCGCGCTACATGGAAGAGGTCGGCCTCGCCGCCGAGCGCGTCGTGATCGAGCTCACCGAGGATTATCCCACCGCGGATTTCGCGCACGTGCACGAGATGCTGATGCTCTACCGCTCGCTCGGCTTCCGCATCGCGATCGACGACCTGGGGGAGGGCTTCTCGAGCCTGCGCCTGTGGTCGGAGCTGCGCCCCGAATACGTGAAGGCGGACAAGCATTTCGTGACCGGCATCTCGGACGATCCGGTGAAGGTGCAGTTCCTGCGCGCGATCCAGCACATCGCGGAGAACTGCGGCTCGCTCGTGATCGCGGAAGGCATCGAGAACGCCGCGGACTTCAAGGTGGTGAAGGACATCGGCATCGCGTGCGGCCAGGGCTGGTTCATCGGCCGCCCCGCCGAGGATCCGTCCGCGGAGCTTCCGCCCGAGGCGCGGCGCGCGAACGAGGACGCGCGGGTGCCCGTCGTGCCCACGCCCCGCCTGCGGGCGGGCACCGAGCCGCGCGCGCACGACTTCGTGCGCGGCGTGGAGCCGGCCTCGCCGCAGGCGACGCTCGCCGAGCTCCTCGAGCGCTTCGCCGCTTCGCCCGCGCTCGCCTCGATTCCCGTGGTCGGGCCCGACGGTGTGGAGGGGGTGGTGTCGCGCGAATGGGGCGACCTCGCCGCGGCGAGCGCGGATCGCGAGGCGCTCGCGCGCCGCCCGTGCCTCGAGCTCGCGGACCGCGCGCCGATCCGCGTCGAGGCGAACCTCGACCTCGCCGAGCTCACCGCGATCCTCGTCGAATCGGACGCGCGCCGCTTCGCCGACGGCTTCGTGATCGTCTCGGGCGGGCGCTACCTCGGCATGGGCGCGAGCCGCGACGTGATGCGCGCGCTGCAGAGCTCGCGCGTGCTCGCCTCGCGCTACACCAACCCGCTCACGCTGCTGCCGGG
>DATIVM010000212.1:0-5407 GCA_035465975.1 Usitatibacter sp. | reverse complement strand
TCCGTGCGCCCGCGGCCCGTTCAACGAAGAGCCGCCGGCGCACGGCGCAGCTGCCGGCGGGTGTTCCCCCGACGTGCCGCGCGAGCCGCGCCCAGTCGACGCTCAGGTTATCCTTTTTGTCCAGCCGAAACAACCGTTAATCCGCCTCTCTTGAAGCCGTTTCGAAGTTCGGGAAACGGCTTCCCGGGCGCTCGAATTCACAGCTCGACCATCTCGAAGTCTTCCTTGCGCGCTCCGCACTCCGGACAGCACCAGCCGGCGGGGATGTCTTCCCACCGCGTGCCGGGCGCGATGCCGTCCTCGGGCCAGCCTTCCGCCTCGTCGTAGATGAATCCACAGGCGAGGCAGCGCCACGTCTTGTACGGAACGGCGGCCGGAGCGGCGGAAGGCATAGGCGAACGCGGGTGCGGTTGAGTAGAATGCGTGGAACGCGCGCTCCGCAGAATCGTAGACAGCCCCGGTTGGCGCGCGCAACGCAGGCCGGGTTTCAAGTGTAACCCCACGCACGCTCGCCTCGCGTCCGCATGAACGAACCCTCCGCCCCGCTTCCCGCCGTGCTCACCTTCGCCGCCTCGGATCCGACGAGCGGCGCGGGGCTCCAGGCCGACCTCCTCGCGCTCGCGAGCATGGGCTGCTATCCGCTCTCGGTCGTCACCGCGCTCACCGTGCAGGACACGGCGGGGGTCGAGTCCTTCCTGGCGATCGACGCCGACTGGGTCGCCGACCAGGCGCGCTGCATCCTCGAGGACATGCCGGTCGCCGCCTTCAAGATGGGCATGCTCGGCTCCACCGAGATCGTGACCGTCGTGGCGGAGGTCGTATCGGACTATCCCGACGTGCCGCTGGTGCTCGACCCGGTCTTCGCCTCGGGCCGCGGCGACGAGTTCGCCGGCGAGGACATGGTGTCCGCGATCCGCGAGCTCCTCGTGCCGCAGAGCACGGTGGTGACGCCGAACATTCCCGAGCTGCGGCGGCTCGCGCGCGAGGACGAGGACGACCGCGCGGATCTCGCCGAATGCGCGCAGGCGCTGCTCGACAGCGGTTGCGAGTACGTGCTCGTGACCGGCACGCACGATTCGACCGTCGACGTGGTCAACACGCTCTACCACCGCGGCGGCGTCGTGCGCTCCGACAAGTGGCCGCGGCTTCCGGGGAGCTACCACGGCTCGGGCTGCACGCTCGCCTCGGCGCTCGCGGCGAACCTCGCGCGCGGCATGGACATCGGCGATGCCGCGTACGAGGCGCAGGACTATACGTGGCAGGCCCTATCCCACGCCTTCCGGCCGGGCATGGGACAGTACCTGCCGGACCGCCTTTTCTGGGCGCGCGACGGCGAGGACGGCCCCCATGGGAAGTGAGCGCGCGCGCCTCCGCGGCCTGTACGCGATCACCCCCGGGACCCGGGATACCGAAAGCCTGGTCGCGCGCACGCGCCTGTGCCTCGAGGGCGGGGCGCGGCTGCTGCAATACCGGTCGAAGGCGCTGGAGCCCGGGCTCGCGTTGGACCAGGCGCGGCGGCTCGCGGCGTTGTGCCGCGCCGCCGGCGCGCTCTTCATCGTGAACGACTCGCTCGAGCTCGCGCTCGAAGTCGGCGCCGACGGCGTGCACCTCGGCCGCGACGACGCGAGCCCCGCCACCGCGCGAGCGCGCCTTCCGCACGGAGTGATCGGCGTCTCCTGCTACGCGCAGCCCGCGCGCGCGCGCGAAGCGGCCGCGGCGGGCGCCGACTACGTGGCGATCGGGAGCGTCTTTCCCTCGCCCACGAAGCGCTCCGCGGTGCGCGCGCCGCTCGAGGCGATCGCGCAGGCGAAGTCCGCCGGGGCGCTTCCCGTCGCCGCGATCGGCGGGATCGCCCCGGAGAACGCGGCGCTCGTCGTCGCCGCCGGCGCCGACATGGTCGCGGTGATCTCCGCCCTCTACGACGCGGCCGATGTCCGTGCGGCCGCGCGATCCCTTTCCCGCTTGTTCGGCGAACCCGAGGTCTCCCGCGATGTACGAGCGCAGCCGCGCGCTGTTTGAGCGTTCCAGGCAACTCATCCCCGGCGGCGTCAACTCGCCGGTGCGCGCGTTCGGCGCGGTCGGCGGCACGCCCGTCTTCCTGCGCGAGGGCCGCGGCGCGCGCGTGGTGGACGAGGACGGCCGCGAGTACGTCGACTACGTCGGCTCGTGGGGCCCGCTGATCCTCGGCCACGCCCACCCCGACGTGCTCGCCGCCGTGCACGAGGCCGCCTCGCGCGGCCTTTCCTTCGGCGCCCCGACGCGGCTCGAGCTCGAGATGGCGGAGCTGCTCACCTCGAGCCTCCCCTCGCTCGAGGAGGTGCGCCTGGTGAGCTCGGGAACCGAGGCGGTGATGAGCGCACTGCGCCTCGCGCGCGGCTTCACCGGGCGCTCGATCATCGTGAAGTTCGAGGGCTGCTACCACGGGCACAGCGATTTCCTGCTGGTGAAGGCGGGCTCCGGCGCGCTCACGTTCGGCAATCCGACCTCCGCGGGCGTGCCGCCGGAGCTCACCTCCCACACGCTCGTCCTCGACTACAACGACGCGCAGCAGGTGCAGGACGCGTTCCGCCGCTTCGGCGCGCGGATCGCCGCCGTGGTGCTCGAGCCCGTGGCGGGGAATATGAACTTCGTTCGGCCGTCGATGGAGTTCCTGCGGACGCTTCGCTCCGCGTGCTCGGAGCACGGCGCGGTGCTGATCTTCGACGAGGTGATGACCGGCTTTCGCGTGGGGCCGCAGGGCGCGCAGGGCGTGTTCGGGATCCGGCCGGATCTCACGACGCTCGGCAAGGTGATCGGCGGCGGGATGCCGGTGGGCGCCTTCGGCGGTCGCCGCGACATCATGGAGCGCCTCGCCCCGGTGGGCCCCGTGTACCAGGCGGGGACGCTGTCGGGAAATCCCGTGGCGGTGAGCGCCGGACTCGCGACCCTCCGGCACGTGCTGCGCCCGGGCTTCTTCGATCGGCTGTCGGCGACCACGGAGGCGCTCGTGAGCGGGCTGTGCCGCGAAGCGCGGGCCGCGGGCGTCGCGTTCAGCGGCGCGAGCCTCGGCGGGATGTTCGGGATCTTCTTCCGGCCTGCCGCGCCCGCGTCCTTCAAGGAAGTGATGCAGTGCGATCGAGAGGCCTTCGCCCGCTTCTTCCACGCGATGCTCGAGCGCGGGGTCTACCTCGCGCCCAGCGCGTACGAGGCGGGGTTCGTCTCGGCGGCCCACGGCGAGGCGGAGCTGCAGGAGACGTTCGCCGCCGCGCGCGCCGCCTTCGCGACCGCCCGCGACGGCTAGGCATGTCCCCGCCTCCGTCCGCGGAGCGCGTGGCGGCGATCGGCCTCGCGATCGCCGCCTCGACGATCCTCGGGCTCGCGTTCCTGGTCGTCTCCGACCTCGCGCGCGAGGCCGACCTGCACCGCGAGGTCATCGCCGTGCAGCAGGAGCAGGACACGCTCGAGGCCCTGCGCGTGCGCCTGAACCAGCTCGTCGCTTCCGCGCGATACGCGGCCGCGACGGGAGACGCCGACACCTTCCAAACGATCGAGCGCGAATCGGCCGCCATCGACCAGCGGCTCGACGAGCTGCGCGGCAGCGACGAATCGGCCCCGGCGAGCCTGGAAGCGATGGCGGGCCAGGCGCGGCTGCTCCTCGTGCACGCCCGCTCCATCGCGCCCGCGCGCGCGAAGGGCGCGGAAGCGGCCGCCACGGCGGTCGCCGAGATGGATCGCGTGGCCGGCACGGCGGGCGCGGCGCTCGAACGCTCGCTCGAGGATCTCACTACCCGCGTGAACGACCGCAGCCTCGCGCGCATTCGCGTCGGCCAGAGCCTGCGCCGCTACGTCGCGTGGTTCGTCGGCGGATCGGTGATCGCGCTCGCCGGGCTGTTCCTCGCGTTCCGCGGCGCGCAGCGCCGCGAGCGCGACGCCCTGAGGCGGATCGAGTGGCTCGCGCACTTCGATTCGGTCACGGCACTGCCCAACCGCGCGCTGCTCTCGGACCGCCTCGCGCAGGAGGTGCCGCGCTCGCGCCGCGCCGGGGCGCCGTTCGCGCTGCTGCTCTTCGACCTCGACGGCTTCAAGGAAGTGAACGACACGTGGGGTCACGGCGCCGGCGACCGGGTTCTCGCCCTGGTGGCCGAGCGAGCACGCGCGAGCGTGCGCGCTTCCGACACGGTGGGACGCCTCGGCGGCGACGAGTTCATGGCGATCCTGCCGGAAACGGGATTCGAGGGTGCCCTCGCCGTGGCGGAAAAGCTTCGCGAGTCCCTGAGCGCGCCCTATGCGCTCGAGACGGCGCCCGCCCATGTGGGAGTGAGCCTCGGCATCGCCATGTTCCCGGAGCACGGCGGCGAGCCGGACGCGCTGCTCACCGCGGCCGATGCGGCGCTCTACGAGGCGAAGCGCAAGGGCAAGGGCCGCGTCGTGGTCGCGCGCGAAGCGCCCCACCGGGCGCGCGCGCCGCACGCCCCCGAGGGCGCCCCGGGCTGAGCGGTCAGCGCAGGCCGGAGATGTACTCCGCGAGCGCCTTCATGTCGTTCTCGGAGAGCTTCGAGGCGATCGGGCCCATCACCGCGTTCGGCCGCGTCCCCGCGGCGAACGCCTTCAACCAGCCGAGGCTCAGGTCCGCGTACTGGCCCGCGAGGCGCGGAAACTGCGCAGGGACCCCATGACCGGCGGGCCCGTGGCAGCCGGCGCATGCGGGCACCTCGGTCGCCGGAACGCCGCCGCGCCAGATCTGCTGGCCGCGATCGACCAGCGCCTTTTCGTGGGCGAAATGCGGCGCGGGCTTCCGCGATTCGAACCACGTGGCGACGTTCCGCATGTCCTCCGGCGAAAGTCCCGCCGCCATGCCCTTCATGATGTCGTTCGGCCGCGCGCCCGACTTGAACGCCTCGAGCTGCGCGGCGATGTAATCGGCGTGCTGCCCTGCGAGCACCGGGAAGGTCGGCGCCACGCTGTTGCCGTCCGGGCCGTGGCAGGCGGCGCAGACCGAGGACGCGATCTGCTGGCCGCGCGCGAGATCGGGCTTGGCGGGCGCGGCCGTCTCTGCCGCCGACGAGAGGCTTGCGTAGACTAGCAGCATGACCCCGGCAAGACCCGTGAAAGCGCGCATCGGAAAACCTCGTGAGGGAAGGGCGGAAGCGAAGAAGAAGGATGGACGACCGAAGCCTCGGGATTTTACCGTAGCCCACACCCCTGGCGCCACGGGTCCCGGCGGGGACGGCCCCTTGGGGCTCGCGAGCGCGACCTTCTCGATGTCGGTCCACGATCCCGCCGAGCTGCCGCCACCCGGGGCGCCGGAGCTCGCCTTCGCCGGCCGCTCGAACGCCGGCAAGTCGAGCGCCATCAACGCGCTCGCCGGCCGCCGGCGCCTGGCGTTCGTGAGCAAGACGCCGGGTCGCACGCAGCTCATCAATTTCTT
>DATIVM010000211.1:0-2573 GCA_035465975.1 Usitatibacter sp. | reverse complement strand
AATGCTCCACATCGTGAACAAGTCGCCCACCGAGCGCAGCACGCTCGCGAGCTGCCTCGCGCACGCGCGCCCCGGCCATGCGGTGCTCCTCATCGAGGACGGCGTGTACGCCGCCACGCGCAACTCGCCGGGCGCCGACCGGCTGAAGAAGCTCGACCCCGGCATCAAGGTCTACGTGCTCGCCCCCGACCTGGAGGCGCGCGCGATCGCCAAGTCGCTCGTCGAAGGCGTGGTCGCGGTGGATTACCGCGGCTTCGTCGAGCTCGTGGCCCAGCATCCGCGCGTGCAGTCCTGGCTGTAGCGCGTCCCGCAACGACCCTGGAGGAAAACGAGATGGGATCCATCACTGTCAACGGCAAGCAGTTCGAGACCGACGAGGAAGGCTACCTGGTGAACCTCGCCGACTGGACCGAGGATGTGGGCGCGGCGATCGCCCAGGAAGAGAAGATCGAGATGTCGCCCAACCACTGGGAAGTGGTGAACTTCCTGCGCGACTACTACAACGAGTACCAGATCGCCCCGGCGGTCCGCGTGCTCACCAAGGCGATCGGCAAGAAGCTGGGGCCCGAGAAGGGCAGCAGCCAGTACCTGTACGAGCTCTTCCCGTACGGTCCGGCGAAGCAGGCCTGCAAGATCGCCGGGCTGCCGAAGCCCACGGGCTGCGTGTAGCGCGCTCGACGACCGGGCGCCCGCCGCCATGAACGCCGCGATCTTCGCCGCCTTGTTCTACCTCGCCGCGGCCGTCTTCGCGGTGGGCGTGGCCGCGCGCGTGTACGCCTACGCGCGCACGCCGGCGCCGCTGAAGATTCCCACCACGCCGGCGCCCACGACGCGTGCCGGCGCGGCGTTGCGCGTCGCGCGCGAGGTGGCGCTCTTCGAGAGCCTCTTCAAGGCGAGCCTCCTCACCTGGCTCTTCGGGTGGACCTTCCACGCCGCGCTCGCCGCGGTGCTGGTGCGGCACCTGCGCTACTTCACCGAGCCCGTGCCCGCCTGGGTCGCGCTGGTGCAGCCGTTCGCGCTCTACTTCGGCATCGCCATGGCGGCGGCGCTCGCGGCGCTCTGGGCGCGGCGCATCCTGGTGGACCGCGTGCGCTACATCTCGACCCCGTCGGATCACCTCATGCTGGCGCTGCTCCTCGCGATCGCCGTCACGGGGCTCGCGATGAAGAACCTCGCGCACACCGACATCGTCGCCGTGAAATCGTTTTTCCTCGGGCTGCTGGCGCTCGAGGTGCGCCCGCTCCCCGGGGACCCGCTCCTCGCCGTGCACCTCGCGCTGGTGGCCGCTCTCGCGATCGTGTTCCCGTTCTCGAAGCTGCTGCACGCGCCCGGGATCTTCTTCAGCCCCACCCGCAACCAGGCCGACGACCCGCGCGAGCGGCGCCATCTCGCGCCGTGGGCCGCCGGGCTGGAAGGCAACGGCACCCTCTCCCCGGGGGTCCCCGGCTTGCTGGGGACGTCACAAGGCAGAGGGAGCGACTGATGGCCGCCGACGTCATCGCGCCCGCGCTGCGCGAATTCCCCATCGCCCCGAAGGTCCAGCCCGGCGCAATGGCGGGCTCCTCGCCGTACGTCGCGAGCGGCAAGATCCAGGAGGCGATCGGGTTCCCGGGCGAGCTGGTGCCCGACTGGCACGACCGCGCCATCGCGCACCTGGGCGAGATGCTGCACAAGTACCGGTCGCTGCGCGTGTACCTGGACGCGTGCGTGCACTGCGGAGCGTGCACCGACAAGTGCCACTTCTACATCGGCACCGCCGATCCCAAGAACATGCCCGTCGCGCGCCAGGAGCTCATGCGCGGCGTGTACCGCCGCCACTTCACCCTCGCCGGGAAGCTCTTCCCGAAGCTCGTCGGCGCGCGCGAGCTCACGCAGGAGCTCCTCGACGACTGGTACAAGTACTTCCACCAGTGCACCGAATGCCGCCGCTGCTCGGTGTACTGCCCGTACGGCATCGACACCGCCGAGATCACCATGGCGGGACGCGAGGTGCTCGACGCCGTGGGCTACGGCGAGAAGTATGCGAACGAGATCATCGGCAAGGTCCACAAGATCGGCAACAACCTCGGGCTCCCCGGGCCGGCGCTCGCCGACACCCTCGAAGGCCTCGAGGAGGACGTGAAGGAGGACACCGGCGCGGACGTGCGCTTCCCGCTCGACGAGAAGGGCGCGGAGGTGCTGCTGGTCACGCCCTCGGCCGACTTCTTCGCCGAGCCGCACGTGGACAGCCTCATCGGCTACGCGAAGGTCTTCCACCAGGCGGGCATCCGCTGGACGCTTTCGACCCATGCCTCCGAGGCGGGCAACTTCGGCCTCTTCATCGGCAACTACGAGCAGATGCGCAAGATCGCGCTGCGCATCCGCGAGGCGGCGCTGGACCTGGGCGTCAAGCGCATCGTCGTGGGCGAGTGCGGGCACGCCTGGCGCGTGGCCTACAGCTTCTGGAACACCCGGGCCGGCATCGGCTCCGGCGCCGACGAGCCCTTCGCGCGGATGCTGCAGAGCCAGCTCGACCACAGGTACCGGCAGCCCACGCACATATGCGAGCTCACCTGGGACCTGGTGCAGAAGGG
>DATIVM010000210.1:0-4929 GCA_035465975.1 Usitatibacter sp. | reverse complement strand
GTGGAGGTCGCCGCTCGCCGCGTCGATCGAGAACACCGGCCCGCCGACGGCGCCGCGCGCGATGCCGTGCCGATCCGCGCGCTCCGGAATCGTGAGCGCCTGCGGATGCATCAGGGCGCGGACCAGCGCCTCGTCGCTGTCGCGCAGCATCAGCCACGCGAGCTCCGGATCGAGGAGCGCGGTCTCGCCGCCGCTTTCGGCCGGGCGCACGCAGTGCAGGATCATGGCGCGCAGCGGCACGCCCGGCGCGTTGTAGTAGCCGTCGGTGTGCCAGCGCATGCGCCGGTTCGTATAGGGGATGAAGCCCGCGCGCGCCCGGCGCGCGTCGCAGGCGATGCGCGCCACGCCGTCGCGCCCGGCGAACGGGTTGGCGTCGAGCGTGAGCAGCCCCAGCTGCTCGCCCACGCGCCGCGCGAGGTCGGGCCGCTCGTCGGCGGCGCGGCTCGCGTAGATCGCCATGTTGGCGCGCCGGCAGCGCTCCAGCAGCGCTTCGCGCTCGGTCGCGGTGAGGTTGCGCGGATCGCGCACTTCCACGACCAGTTCCGCGGCGCTGCGCGGCCGCGCCGCGAGCTTGCGCTCGCCCCAGCGCCGCCACGATTCGCGATCGCCGAGGTCGAACACGCTCCCGGCCGCCGCATCGGAGCGCGGTGCGAGCACCGCGGCGTTCATTCGCCGAGGCTCCCGGTGCGCTCGAGCTGCCCGGGGCTCGTGTCGAGGAGCGCGTCGAGTCCTTTGGCAATGGAGGAGGCGGCCTCCGGGCCCTCGATCGCGATGAGCTGGTCGTGGATCCAGGCACGGTCCTTCTCCGGCAGCAGCTCGTGGACCAGGCTCGCGAAATAGCGCAGGAACGCGAAGCTGGGCCCCGTTTCGTCGTGCGCGAACTCGGCGTACTCCTCGAAGCGCCGGTTGAGGTCCGCGATGAGCGCGCCCTCGATCTCGCGCGCGTCGCCGCCGAGGAGCTCCGCGATGTTCTCGGCGAGGATGCGCATCGTGCCGCGGGCGAGGGCGTCGATGAAGGCGATGCGCTCCTCGTCGCCGTAGCGCCGGTACGCGACGCGCCACGCGATCTGGATCTGGAAGGCGAGCGCCTCGAAGAGGAAGGCGAAGTAGCCGGGCCCGGCCTCGATGTCGAAGCCGGCCTTGCGAAGCGCTCCCACCATGCGCCGCGCGGCGGCCCACGCGACGAGCACGAGCGCGCCCGCGACCTCGCGCGGGGCTTTCGGCGCCTCGCGGCGGAACCAGTGGACCTTGGAGCGCATCGGCTAGGCGGAACGCTTGCGGAGGTAGAACTCGTGCGCCCCGGCCTGCGCCTCGCCGACGCCGACGATCTCCACGCCGGTCACCTGCGCCCAGCCCACGATGTCGTCCTTGATTCCGGGGCAGTCGCTCACGAGCTTCAGCACCTCGCCCGCGCGCATGCCCTTGAGGAGCTGCTTCGCCTCCACGATGGGACCGGGGCAGAGCGCCCCGCGCAGGTCGAGGCTCGCGTGCACGGCCATCGACCGCGAGCGGCCCTTGCGCACGTAGTAGCCGGTGGCGCCGCGCGCGCGCGCCTCGGTGTGGATCACCTCGTTGCCCGTCTGCCGCGCCCACGCGTAGAGGTCGTCGCGCGTGCCGGGGCAGTCGGAAAGCAGCAGCAGCACCTGGCCGTCCTTCAGCGCGTCGAGGATCTCCTTCGCGCCGAGGATCGGTCCGGGGCAGGTGAGGCCCGTGAGGTCCACCATGGCGGCGGGCTCCTGCAGCACGGGGGCGATGGCTTCCATGGCATCCTCCACGTCGGGGTTCATTCGGCGGCGACGATGGTCTTGTGCGGCACGAAGATCCCGCAGCCGATGGCGCGCCCGCGCCCGATCCCGGCGCGCTGCAGGAGGAGCGAGGCGGCATCGCCCAGGCCGTGCACGGCGAGGCCGAAGGCCGTGGCGCTTCCCCCGTCGAGGATCACGCGGCTGCGCTTGCCGCAGACGATGGGGCGGCGGATCCCGAGCGCCTCGAGCTCCTCGCGAACGTGGGCCGCGAAGGCCGCCTCGTCGTCGTCGCCGGTCGCCACCCGCGGCGAATAGACGGTGGGCGCGGCCTCGAGCGTGCGCAGGATCCCGTGGCCGAGCGCGACCGCGACGCCCGCGCCGAGGTCGAGCGTGGCGCCCTCGAGGATGCTCGCCGCGCACACGCGATCGCGCGGCAGGCGCACCACGAGCTTCGCGCGCCGCGCGAGGAGCCAGCTGCCGTCGGCCGATTGCGTCGCGCGCAGCGGGTGCACGCCCACCGCGTGCACGCTCTCGATCCAGGGCGCCACGCGCGCGAGCGCCCGGTAGAGCGGCCATTCGTAATCGGGCGGCAGGCAAGGGGCCGCGAGGTCGAACGCGACGTCGACCATCTCGGGCGGCGCGAGGCAGGCCTCCACGGTCATGCGTCCTCCTGCGCCCGCTCGTGCACCCACTCCTGCATCGCGCGTCCCCAGGCGGCCGCGGTCCGCGCATCCACGTCGAACACCGTGTAGCGGGAGCCTTCCCGGATGCGCACGCGCAGCAGCGGAATGCCGCCCGCGGCGAAGCGCACCTCCTGCAGCTCGATCTTCTGGCCGCCCAGCGGCACCTCGAACGCGGCGATCGGCGTGATGACGTCCATGGTCGGTGACCACTTTGGGACCCCGCGGGCGGCGCGTCTAGTCCCCCGGCGGAAGGACCGGGCGCATACCCCTTTCGGGTGATCCCGCGCCCTTCGGAGGGATGGCGGAGGCCCTTGGCCACTCCTAGGATCGACCGAACCGACATTGTGTCGCGTGCATTGATCGCCCCAAAGGTTGGGGACCCTGGCGCCAAGGAGGAGAGCGATGGCCAAGAAGATGCATCCCACCCCGATGCTCGACCAGCTCGAGAGCGGGCCGTGGCCGAGCTTCGTGACGGGGCTCAAGCGCCTCGCGAAGGACAAGGACATGGCCGTGGACCTGCTCGGCCAGCTCGAGACGTCGTACGAGACGCGCAAGGGCTACTGGAAGGGCGGGACGGTGAGCGTGTTCGGCTACGGCGGCGGGATCATCCCGCGCTTCACCGAGCTCAAGGACGCGAGCGGCAAGCCCCGCTACCCGGACGCGGCCGAGTTCCACACGCTGCGCGTGATGCCGCCGCCGGGCATGCACTACAACACCGAGATCCTGCGCAAGTTCTGCGACGTGTGGGAGCGCCACGGCTCCGGCCTCATCGCGCTGCACGGACAGAGCGGCGACATCATGTTCCAGGGCGCGACCTCCGAGAAGGTGCAGGCCGCCTTCGACGAGATCAACGAGCTCGGCTTCGACCTGGGCGGCGCGGGCCCCGCGGTGCGCACCTCCATGTCCTGCGTCGGCGCCGCGCGCTGCGAGCAGTCGTGCTACGACGAGGGCAAGGCCCACCGCACCGTCATCAACAGCTTCCTCGACGACATCCACCGCCCGTCGCTGCCGTACAAGTTCAAGTTCAAGTTCTCGGGCTGCCCGAACGACTGCATGAACTCGATCCAGCGCTCGGACATGGCGATCATCGGCACCTGGCGCGACAACATCCGCACCGACGAGGCGCTCGCGCGCAAGTACTTCGCGAAGCACGGCCTGAACGACCTCGTGAACGACGTGGTGAACCGCTGCCCGACCAAGGCGATTCGGCTCGTCGAGGCGAAGTCGCTGCCCAAGGGCGCCACGATCTCCACGGTGAAGGTCTCCGACACCCAGGCGATCGCGATCGAGAACCGCGACTGCGTGCGCTGCATGCACTGCATCAACGTGATGACCGGGGCGCTGCAGCCCGGCAAGGACAAGGGGGCGACGATCCTCTGCGGCGGCAAGCGCACGCTCAAGATCGGCGACCTCATGGGCACCGTGATCGTGCCCTTCATGAAGCTCGAGACCGACGAGGACCGCGCGAAGCTCGTGGACCTCGGCAAGCGCATCGTCGACTTCTTCGCCGAGAACGCGCTCGAGCACGAGCGCATCGGCGAGTGCATCGAGCGCATCGGGCTCTCCCAGTTCCTCGACGGCGTGGGACTGGAGGTCGACGCGAACATGGTCTCCGCGCCGCGCACCAACCCGTTCGTCCGCATGGACAAGTGGGACGAGGAAGTGGCGAAGCTCAACGCCCACAAGCAAGCCGCCGACTGACGAACCGAAACCGGAGCCGACGCCATGGCCACCGCCACCGCAACCCCCCGCCGCGCCGTCGAGTGCGGCGTTCCCGACAACCGCCAGTACATGCATCCGGCGCTCATCCGCAGCTACGGGAACTGGAAATACCACGACCGTCCGCGCCCCGGCGTGCTGCACCACGTCTCGCACGGCGGCGAGGAGGTGTGGACCGTGCGCGCCGGGACCCAGCGCCAGCTGGACGTGCACACGATCCGCCTGCTGTGCGACATCGCCGACAAGTTCGGCGAGAGCCACGTGCGCTTCACGATCCGCAGCAACATCGAATTCATCGTCGCCGACGAGGCGAAGGTCGCGCCGCTCGTGGCGGAGCTGAACCGCAACGGCTTCCCCGTGGGCGGCACCGGCAACTCCGTCTCGATGATCTCCCACACGCAGGGGTGGCTGCACTGCGACATCCCGGCCACCGACGCCTCGGGCGCGGTGAAGGCGCTGATGGACGAGCTGCACAAGGAGTTCATCCACGAGGAGATGCCGAACCGCGTGCACATCTCGACCTCGTGCTGCGAGATCAACTGCGGCGGCCAGGCCGACATCGCGATCATCATCCAGCACACCAAGCCGCCGCGCATCAACCACGACCTGGTGGCGAACGTGTGCGAGCGCCCCGCGGTCGTGGCGCGCTGCCCGGTGGCGGCGATCCGGCCGGCGCTGGTGAACGGCAAGCCTTCGCTCGAAGTCGACGAGAAGAAATGCGTGTGCTGCGGCGCGTGCTACCCACCCTGCCCGCCGATGCAGATCAACGATCCGGTCAACTC
>DATIVM010000209.1:0-4783 GCA_035465975.1 Usitatibacter sp. | reverse complement strand
GGTGCGAGCAGGGGCTGGGCGACAGCCTCGCCTTCTCGACGCTCGCCGAGGAGCTCGCGGCGCGCGGCGAGGCCTTCGTGCTCGAGGCCGACCGGCGGCTGGTCGCGCCCATCTCGCGCGCGCACCCGGGCTGGGCGGTGGTCGCGAAGGAGGAAAGCGACGCGGCCTTCCGCAGTTGCGACCGCCACCTGCCGCTCGGCTCGCTGGGCCGCTTCTTCCGGCGCTCGGTGGAGAGCTTCGAGCGCCAGCCGCGCGCATTCCTCGCCGCCGATCCGGCCCGCGCCGCGGCCTACCGGAAACGCGTGGCGCGCGAGGGCACGCGCCTGGTCGGCATCTCATGGCGCACTTTCCAGAACCGCATGCGCTCCTACTACGAGCGCATGCGCTCCGCGCCCCTCGCCTCGTTCGGCGACCTTTCGCGCTCGCCCGGCCTCACCCTCCTCGACCTGCAGTACGGCGAGACGGGGCCGGAGCGCGAGGCCTTCGGGCGCGACGGCGGGCGCCTCGAGCGCATCGATGAGCTCGACCTGTACAACGACCTCGACGGGCTCGTCGCCGCCGTCGACGCGTGCGACCTGGTGGTCACCACCGACAATGCGACGGCGCACCTCGCGGGCGCGACCGGCAAGCGCACCCTCCTCATCTACCTCTCGGCGAATCCGCCGGCCCACTACTGGGCGCCCACGGCGCACGGCCACAGCCGCTGGTACCCGTCGGTGGAGATCGTCACCGGCCGCGACATGGACACCTGGCAGCGGCTCCTGAGCCGCGTGCAGCAGATCCTCGCGAAGTCCTAGCCGCGGCCCGCGCGGCCGCGCCCCGCGATCCGCTCCAGCGCCTCGAAGAGCGCGTGCACGACGAGCGCCAGCGCCGCGGCGGGAAGCGCGCCGGCGAGCAGCATGATGTCGTCGTTGAGGGCCAGACCCTGCGCGATGCGCTCGCCGAAGCCGCCCGCGCCGATGAACGCCGCGATGGTCGCGGTGCCCACATTGATCACCGCGGCGACCTTCACGCCGGCGAGGAGCGTCGGGGCGGCGAGCGGCAGCTCGACATGGAGCAGCGTATCGCGGCGCGAAAGCCCGAGCGCCACCGCGGCGTCGCGCAAACCGTCCGGCACGCCGGAGAGTCCCGCATGGGTGTTGCGCACGATCGGCAGCAGCGCGTAGAGGAAGAGCGCGAGCATCGCCGGCTTCACGCCGATCGAGCCGGTGACCGGGATGAGGAAGGCGAGCAGCGCGAGCGCGGGGATCGTCTGCACGAGCCCCGCCGCCACGAGGATCGGCTGGGCGAGCAGGCGCGAGCGCCACGCGGCGATGCCGAGCGGGACACCGAGGAGGATCGCCGCCGCGAGCGAGGCGAAGACGAGCGCCGCGTGCTGCCCGAGCAGGCGCACGAAATCGGGGCCGAAGACCGCGGACGCGAGGCCTCGCCCGCGCCCGCTCCCGGCGACGCCGAGGAAATCCGCCGCGATGGAAGCGAAGTCCCGGCGCGCGAGCTCCGCCTCGCCGTTGAGCCGGATCATGGTGCGCTCGTCGATCCGGCCTTCGAGGGCGCGCACGGCGGACCACGCCCGCGGATGCCGCCGCTCGACATCGAGGCGATGGAGCAGCACCGCGTCGTAGCGCGGGAAATAGCCGCGATCGTCCTCGAGCACGACGATGCCGTAGCGCGCGATCTTCGCGTCGGTGGAGTAGAGATCGATCGCGTCGACCTCGCCCGCGGCGAGCGCTTCGTAGGCGAGGCCGTGGTCGAGGCCGAGCGGCGTCGACTGGGGAAGCGAGTACGCGGCCCGCAGTCCCGGCCATCCGTCGCGCCGGCCGAGGAACTCGTGCGAGAACCCGAGCCGAACTTCAGGCAGGCGCGCGAGGTCCGAGATCTTCCGGACGCCGTGCTCGCGCGCGAACTCGCCGCGCACCCCGATGGCGTAGCTGTCGGAGAAGCCGAGGGGCACCGAGGCCTCCAGGCCGCGCGGGCGCAGGCGATCGTTGAGCGCGGCGAGCGGAAGGTCTTCCGCGACGCCGAGGATCTCGCGCGAGATGGTGCCGGTGTACTCGGGATACGCGTCGATCGCGCCGTGCTCGAGGGCCGCGAGCAGGATCGCGGTGTTGCCGAGGCCGGGGCGGTGCTCGGCCGGTGCGCCGGCGCGGCGCGCCGCCTGGGCGACGATCTCGCCCAGGATGTACGACTCGGTGAAGCGCTTGGAGCCCACGCGCAGGGGCTCCTCGCCCCGCGCCGGGAAGGCGGCGAGCGTGGCGATGAGCCCGGCGAGGAGGATCGCGCGCATCGCCGCATGATAAGATAGACCCACGCGCCGATTTGATCGTCAGCTTGCGGGCGCTTTAAAAATGCCGCTAAAGCGATCGGACCTGAAAACCCGTTCGCTGCGGCTCACGGGTTTTTTTGTTTGGGCCGGTCGCGACTCGATGCCGGATGTGCTCTGTCCCGCCGGGGACGGGTCACAATTCGACGCCGGATGTGCCCTGTCCCCTAATAGAATGGATCAGCCAATCGCACCCCGCCCCGCCCGCATCGCCGCCCTCCACGATGCGCTCAAGCAGCGCATCCTCGTGCTCGACGGCGCCATGGGCACCATGATCCAGCGGCGCGCGCTCGACGAGGCGCAGTTCCGCGGCGAGCGCTTCCGCGACTGGAAGAAGGACCTGCGCGGCAACAACGACCTGCTCAACCTCACGCGGCCCGACGTGATCCGCGACATCCACGCCGAGTACCTGCAGGCGGGCGCGGACATCCTCGAGACCAACACCTTCAACTCCACGTCCGTCTCGCAGGCCGACTACGGGCTCGAGGGCATCGTCGAGGAGCTGAACCTCGCCGGCGCGCGCATCGCGCGCGAGGCGGCGGATTCCTTCGGCGCGCGCACGCCGGGCAAGCCCCGCTTCGTCGCGGGCGTCCTCGGCCCGATGAACCGGACGCTCTCCCTCTCGCCCGACGTGAACGACCCGGGATTCCGCGCCGTGAGCTTCGACCAGGTGAAGGAAGCGTACCGCGCGGCGGTGCGCGCGCTCGTCGCGGGCGGCGTGGACCTCCTCCTCGTCGAGACCATCTTCGACACGCTCAACGCCAAGGCGGCGCTCTTCGCGATCGACGAGCACTTCGAGGAGTCCGGCATCCGGCTCCCGATCATGATCTCGGGCACCATCACCGACGCCTCGGGTCGCACGCTCTCCGGCCAGACGGTGGAGGCGTTCTGGAACTCGGTGCGGCATGCGCGGCCGCTTTCCGTCGGCTTCAACTGCGCGCTCGGCGCGCAGCAGCTGCGTCCCCACGTGGAGGAGCTCGCTCGCATCGCCGACGTGTACGTCTCCGCGCACCCGAACGCGGGACTTCCGAACGCAATGGCCGAGTACGACGAGCGCCCGGAGGAGACCGCGGCCTTCATCCGCGAGTGGGCCGAGAGCGGCTGGCTCAACATCACGGGCGGCTGCTGCGGGACGACCCCGGACCACATCCGCGCGATCGCGGAGGCGGTGCTCGCCTCGAAGCCGCGCAGCGTGCCGCAGGTGCCGGCGATGCTGCGCCTCTCGGGCCTCGAGCCGCTCAACGTCGGCGACGAGTCGCTCTTCGTGAACGTCGGCGAGCGCACCAACGTCACCGGCTCGAAGGCGTTCGCGCGCCTCGTCCTCGCCGGCGACTACGCGCAGGCGCTCTCGGTCGCGCGCCAGCAGGTGGAGAGCGGCGCGCAGGTGATCGACGTGAACATGGACGAGGCGATGCTCGACTCGCAGGCGGCGATGACGCGCTTCCTGCAGCTCGTCGCCGCGGAGCCGGACATCGCGCGCGTGCCGGTCATGATCGACAGCTCGAAGTGGAGCGTGATCGAGGCGGGCCTCAAGTGCGTGCAGGGCAAGAGCATCGTGAACTCGATCTCGCTGAAGAGCGGCGAGGCGGAGTTCGTCGAGCAGGCGAAGCTCGCGCGGCGCTACGGCGCGGCCGTGGTCGTGATGGCCTTCGACGAGCAGGGCCAGGCGGACACGCTGGAACGCAAGACCTCGATCTGCGAGCGCTGCTACCGCATCCTCACGGAGAAGGTCGGCTTCCCGCCCGAGGACATCATCTTCGACGCCAACATCTTCGCGATCGCGACGGGCATCGAGGAGCACAACCGCTACGGGCTCGACTACATCGAGGCGGTGGCCTGGATCCGCCGGCGCCTGCCGCACGCGAAGACCTCGGGCGGCGTCTCGAACCTCTCGTTCTCGTTCCGCGGCAACGACCCGGTGCGCGAGGCGATGCATACCGCGTTCCTGTACCACGCGACGAAGGCCGGCCTCGCCATGGGCATCGTGAACGCGGGACAGCTCGGCGTGTACGAGGAGATTCCCAAGGATCTCCTCGAGCGCGTGGAGGACGTGATCCTCAACCGCCGCCCCGACGCCACCGAGCGGCTGGTGGAGTTCGCGGAGAGCTTCAAGGGCCGCAAGAAGGACGCCGCCGAGGAGCTCGCGTGGCGCAAGGCCCCCGTGCGCGAGCGGCTCGTCCACGCGCTGGTGAAGGGCATCACCGACCACATCGTCGAGGACACGGAGGAAGCGCGCCTCGCGCACGAGCGGCCGCTGCAGGTGATCGAGGGCCCGCTCATGGACGGCATGAACGTGGTCGGCGACCTCTTCGGGTCGGGCAAGATGTTCCTGCCGCAGGTGGTGAAGTCCGCGCGCGTCATGACGCAGGCTGTCGCCTATCTGATGCCGTTCATGGAAGAAGAGAAGCGACGCAACAAGGCCGCCGGCATCGCCGGCGACAGCCGCAACTCGGCCGGCAAGAT
>DATIVM010000208.1:0-2021 GCA_035465975.1 Usitatibacter sp. | reverse complement strand
GAACTTCACTTGCGAGAGGCGCACGTCGTGAAGCGGCCGCCGGTACGCCCCGACGCCGTAGTAATGGGCGAGCCCGGTCGACGGATGGAACGGCAGCGCGCCGCCCCACGGCGTCGAGGGAAAACACGGGATCCCCGGATGCAGCTCCCGGCACAACGCGGGCAATCGCTGCGTGAAGAGCTCGTTCGACCAGAGCGACGCGGGAAGCCCCAGCATCGCCGCCTGCTGCGCGACCTCGCTGCCGCCGCAGTAGGCGGCGATGCACGGGTGGCGGTGCAGGCGCGCGAGAAGCGCGCGCGCCTCCGCCTCGACGTCGGCGACGAACTGCGCGTCCTTCACCGGGTAGTCGAGGTTCGCGAACATGAAGTCCTGCCACACGAGGATCCCGAGCTCGTCGCAGCCGCGGTAGAAATCGTCCGACTCGTAGACCGTGTTGCCCGCGATGCGCAGCATGTTGGCGCCCGCATCGCGCACGCGCTCCAGCTCCTCGCGCACGCGCGCGGGATCGGCGCGCAGCGCCCGGATGTCGAGCGGGGTCCAGCAGGTTCCGCGGCAGAAGACCGGCACGCCGTTCACGACGAAGCGCACGCGGCCGTCCGCCTCGTCGAGCGCGAGCCTGCGGAAACCGACACGGCCGCCGTCGATCGCGATCCACTCGCCCGCGACGCGCAGCTCGAGGCGGCAGGACACGAGGCGCGGTTCGCCGTGGGTGTGCGGCCACCAGAGCGGGGCGTCGGGAACGGCGATCTCGGCGCGCACGCGCTGCGGCGTCCCTTCCTCGAGCTCCAGCGGGTAGGAGCGGCCGTCGAGCCACACGCGGGCTTCCTCGACGCGCGCGCCGTCGACCGATGCGAGCTGCGCCTCGAGCGAAAGGCGCGGGACGTTGTCCACCACGTCCGCGAGGAGCCGCAGCGAGCGCGCCTCGACGCGTTCGATCCGTTCGAGCACCACGTCGCCCCAGGGGCCGACCGGGTCGATCGCGGGCGTCCATCCCGGCATGCGGCCGAGGAGCGTGGTGCGCAACCCGCGCAGGTCCTGGCGGGAGACGAGCGCGCTCTTCCAGCGCGGACGCGGCCGTTTCGCCGCGAGCGCCGCTTCCAGCGAGGCGAAGCGGATCGCGAGCTCGTTCTCCTCGCGCAGGAGCGCGCCCGCTTCCGCCTCGCACGGCAGGAACATGTTGCGCGAGGAAAGCAGCGGCTCGCCGTTCAGCCACACCTCGGCGAGCGTCGCGAGCCCCTCGAAGCGAAGGCGATGGCGCGCGGCGCGCGCCTCGGGCGGCATGCGGAATCGCACGCGGTACCACCAGTCGTCGCGATCATAAGGCCCGGCGCGGTCGAGGTCGTGGTGCAGGCTCGAGGCGACGGTGCCGGGCACGCACGCCGGTCGCCACTCGAGCGGCGAGCCGGCGAGCTCCGAGGGGCTCGCGCAGGCGCCCGGCGACGTGCGTGCGAGCTGCCAGCCCTCGCGCAGGCGCAGGATGCGGCTCGCGTCGCGCGCCGGACCGCTCATCGCCATCGCCTCCTCATGCGAAGCGCGCCCGCAGCCCGTCCATCGCGAGCGTCCAGCGGGCGGCCATCGCATCGATCGGCGTGAGGTCGAGCGCCTTCCCGCGCGCCATGGAGCGCGCGAGCTGGAACTGGAAGCGCTTGGCGGTCTCGGCGATCTCGCGCAGCGCCGCGGCCGGGCCCTCGAGCCCCGTCGCGCCGTGGGCCGCGAGCCAGCGAAGGTACGACTCGCCCAGCTCGAAGCACGCGCCGTACTGGCGCAGGTTCGCGAAGGAGTAGGCGTGGAATCGCCCGATGTCCGAGCGCAGCAGCCACTCGAGGTCGCGCTCGAGCCGTTCGCGGAAGCGCGGGAACGGGTTGTCGCGCGGCGCGCGCGCGAGGTGCCGGGCGAGGAGCGGGCGCGACGCCTCGGCGAGCTCGGCCCCGCGCGGCGCGACGAATGCCGGGCGCCACTTCACGTACTCGACGTAGGGCGGCAGCATCCGCTCGTGCGCCGGCCCGTCGAGCTGGAAGAGG
>DATIVM010000207.1:0-1857 GCA_035465975.1 Usitatibacter sp. | reverse complement strand
AGAACTGCCGGAGGAAGCGGACGTCGTTGTCGAAGTAGAGCCGCAGGTCGTCGATCCCGTAGCGCAGCATCGCCATCCGCTCGACGCCCATGCCGAAGGCGAAGCCGGTGTTCCGGCCGGGGTCGATGCCGCCGTTCCGGAGGACCTTCGGGTGGACCATGCCGGCGCCGAGCACCTCGAGCCAGCCGGTCCCCTTGCACGTGCCGCAGCGCCGCGCCGGGGCGGCCTCGTCCGGCTGCCCCTGCGCTCGCGCCGCGATCCGTCCGGTCCCGCCGCAGATGGAGCAGGAGACGTCCATCTCGGCCCCCGGCTCCACGAACGGGAAGTAGCTCGGCCGGAAGCGGGTCCGCGTCGCCGGCCCGAAGTAGGCGCGCGCGAAGGCCGCGAGCGTCCCCTTGAGATCGGCGAAGGTGATCCCCGCATCGACGCACAGCCCCTCCACCTGGTGGAACATGGGCGAGTGCGTCTGATCGTAGTCGGAGCGGTAGACGCGCCCCGGGCAGACGATGCGGATGGGTGGCTTGCCGATCCGCTGCATCGCCCGGATCTGCACGGGGGAGGTCTGGGTGCGGAGCACCACCGAGCCCGGCTCGACGCCGTGGCGCAGCGTGGACTCGTCCACGTAGAACGTGTCCTGCATGTCGCGCGCGGGGTGGTCCGGCCCGATGTTGAGCGCCTCGAAGTTGTACCAGTCGAGCTCGATCTCCGGCCCGCTCGCGACCTCGTAGCCGAGGCGCGCGAAGATGTCGGTGATGTCCTCGGCGGCGCGAGTGATGGGGTGCCGGTGCCCGCGCGGCAGCAGCCGCCGCCCCGGCAGCGTCGCGTCGATCGGCGGCCCGGACAGCTCCGCCTCGAGCTTGCCCGCGACGAGCCGCCTGCGCGCCTCCTCGAGGAGCCCCTCGACGTCGGCCTTCACGCGGTTCGCGACCTCGCCCACGCGCGGGCGCTCCGCGGCAGGGAGCTGGCCCATGCCGCGGAGGACCGCGGAGACCTCGCCCTTCTTCCCGAGGAACCGGACCCGGAGATCGTCGAGCGACTTCTCGTCGCCGGCCCCCGCGATCAGGTCGCGCGCGCCCTTCGCGAGCGCCTCGAGCTGTGCGAGGAGGTCGGCCACGCCGCGCCTACGCCTGCGCGGCCTTGACCACGGCGGCGAAGTCGCCCGGGAGCGCGAGCGCGAGCTCGGCGAGGATCTTCCGGTCGAGCGCGACGCCGGCCTTCGTCAGGCCGGCGACGAGCTTCGAGTAGGTGGTGCCGTTCAGGCGCGCAGCGGCGTTGATGCGGACGATCCAGAGCGCGCGGAAGTCGCGGCGCTTGCGGCGCCTGTCGCGCGTCGAGTACGCGAGCGCGCGCTCCACCGACTGGTTCGCGCGCTTGTAGCAGTTCTTGCGGCGGCCGCGGAAACCCCGCGCGAGCTTCAGTACGCGGTTGCGGCGGCGACGGGCCTTGAATCCCTTCTTGACGCGCATCTTCCTTCTCCTTGCCGGCGGGAGGCGCCGCGGCCCGTCACCCGATGTGACGTACCGTGCACTCTTCGGGACCCCGCGTGGGCTTCGTGCTTCCCGCGCCTATCTGGCGTACGGGAAGTTCTCCTTGATCTTCTTCGCGTCCATCGGCGCGAGGTGATCCGTCCCGCGCAGGTGGCGCTTCTGCTTCTTCGTCTTGCCGAACGTCGCGAGGTGGCGGACGCCGGCGTGGCGGAACTTCACCTTGCCGCTCTTCTTCGGCACGAAGCGCTTCTTCGCGCCGCTCTTGGTCTTCAGCTTGGGCATGTCGTCCGTCGATCCTGTGAACCTCGGGTGGATTGGCCGGGCTCTCAGCTGGGCTCGGCCGGATTCGGGGCGCCCGTGGGCTGCGGCG
>DATIVM010000206.1:0-1752 GCA_035465975.1 Usitatibacter sp. | reverse complement strand
GCTGCTGCACTACGTGCTGCGGCACCGCCTTTCACACAAGGTGCCAGCATGAATCCGAGGAAGAGACTGCGAGAGCTGCTCGCGAAGCCGGGCTATGTCGTGGTGCCCGGCGCGTACGACACCCTCACCGCGCGCCTGGTGCAGGGGGCGGGCTTCGATGCCGTGTATCTCACCGGCGGCGGCTATTCGCGCGCCAACGGCTATCCCGACATCGGCCTGATCACCATGAGCGAGGTGACGCAATGGATCTCGCGCACCGCGGACGCCGTCGACATCCCGGTGATCGCCGACATGGACGCGGGTTACGGCAACGCGCTCAACGTGGTGAGGAGCGTGCGCGAATACGAGAAGACCGGCGTCTCGGCGTTCCACCTCGAGGACCAGGTCTCGCCCAAGAAATGCGGGCACTACGAGGGCAAGCAGGTCGTGAGCAAGTCCGAGATGATCGGCAAGATCCGGGCGGCGGTGGACACGCGGCGCGATGCCGACATGGTGATCATCGCGCGCTCGGATGCGCGCGCCATCGAGGGCCTGCAGGCGGCGATCGAGCGCGTGAACGCCTACCTCGAGGCCGGCGCGGACGTCGGCTTCCTCGAGGCGCCGCAATCGCGCGAAGAGCTCGCGGCAGCGGCGCGGCAACTGAAGAAACCCTCGCTCGTCAACATCTTCGAAGGCGGCAAGACGCCGGTGCTGCCGGCGCGCGAGCTCGAGGCCATGGGCTACCGCATCGGCATCTATCCTTCGCAGACGCACCGCGCGGCGATCGCGGCGGCGAAGAAGGTGCTCGCGGTGCTCAAGCGCGACGGCGACACCGTCGCCATCGAGTCCGAGCTCGCCACGTTCAACGACCGCGAGGAGGCGGTGAACTCGCGCCGCTGGCGGGAGCTGGAGACGAAATACCTGAAAGACGTTTGATGCGTATCACGCTGTGCGAGAACATGCGCGCGGTGCCGTACGTGCCGTTCTACCTCGCGCTCGCCGGCGGCTACTGGAAGAGCGAAGGGCTCGACATCCGCCACGTCGTCTCGCCGAGCACTTCGCGCACCGCGACGGCGCTCCTCGAGGGCGGCGTCGACGTTTCGTGGGGCGGCCCGATGCGCGTCATGATGCACCACGACGCCGATCCCGCCTGCCCGCTGGTGTGCTTCGCGCAAGTCGTGGCGCGCGACCCGTTCCTGCTCGTCGGGCGCAGGCGCAAGAGCGCTTTCCGCTGGCGCGACCTCGTCGGCCTGCGCGTGGGCCCGGCGGGCGACGTGCCGACGCCGTGGATGACCTTCCAGGACGACCTGCAACGCGCCGGCCTCGACCCGGCGAGCGTCGCCGGGAAGCGCGTGCGCCCGATGGCGCGCAACCTCGAGGCCTACGCCCGAGGCGCGCTCGACGTGGTGCAGGTGTTCGAGCCCTACGCCGATCGCCTGGTGAGCGAGGGGCGGGGCCATGTCTGGCACCGCTTCAGCGAGCGGGGCGACATCGCCTACACGACGTTCTATGCGCCGCGGCGCTTCACCCGCGCGCGGCGCGAAGCCTGCCGGCGCCTCGTGCGCGGCATGGCGCGAGCGCAGGCCGCGCTCTTCGCCGCGACGCCGGCAGAAATCGCAGACGCGGTCGCCGCTTTCCTGCCGAAGCTCTCGCGCGTAGCTCTCGCGCGCATCGTCGCGTCCTACCGCGCGAGCGGCCTGTGGGCGCGAACGCCCGAGCTGCCGGCGACGCCTTACCTGCGGCTCAAGGCGGCGCTGGTCTCCGGCGGCCTCA
>DATIVM010000205.1:0-3665 GCA_035465975.1 Usitatibacter sp. | reverse complement strand
CTACGTGTGCGACGACGGCGTGCAGTCGGAAGCGTGCGTGCCGATCCTGTCCGAAGCGGGCGAAGTGGCGGGCATCGTCGATGCGGAGGCGAAGCCGCGCGGCTTCTTCGGCGCCGAGCGCCTCGCGGTGATCGCGGCGCTCGCGCTGGTGTGCCAGGCCGTCCTTCCCTAGCCGTTCAGGAACGGCTTCCTGGCGCAAAGCGCCCGCCAATCGGCCCACCGTCGGGGAGCGAAACGAAAACCGGCCTGGGAGCGCCCGGCCGGTTTCGAGGATCAGCCGGGGAATGCCGGTCAGCCGTTGGCGGCCTTGGCGTACATCGCCTTTGACTGGCGCGCCTCCTGCGCCTCCTCCCTGGAATAGGCCCGCCCGGACCACAGCATGTTGTAGACGATCTCCTCGTTGCCGTTCTCGCACAGCTCGAGTACCTGCCGGAATAGCGGCTGGAAGCTGTCGCTGCGGTGGGATTGCTCGTGCTCCTCGAAAGTGCGCCAGAAGGTCACGATCAGCGCTTCCTTGTCCTTGAGCGGATTCGCCACGGCCTTGCCGACCGTCGAGCCTTCGTTGGAGATGCTGCCGCTGTTGAGGGCCACGAAGCCCCCGACAAAGCCGGTCTCCGAATGGTAGGTCTTCACGTTCTCGCAGAGCACGGCGACCCGCTCCTGAAGGTCGTCGATCGTGTACTCCGGGCGCAGGATCACCCGGTTGATGGTGACGATGCCGTCGTGGGGAAAGCCAGGGATCAAATCGCTCACGATGTCCTCCAGTTCAGGTTGCTCTTCCGGGCCCGCGCCGGGACGCGGCCGGGGTGAATATTAGAAGATTCTTATATGCTAATAAATATCACGCCGGACGGGCTCGCGCAAGGGATGCCCGGCCCGTTCCTGTCACACGAACGGTTTCTTGCCTTCCTTCCAGCGGCGCCAGGACTTCGGATTCTCGAGGGCCTCGAGCAGCGCCACGTTGAGGTCGGTGTTCTCCGCGTCGAGCCCCGCCGCGCGCACCGCATGCTGCGCCTGCGTGATGATCACCGCGGCGTTGTGCGCGAGGGCCGGGTGCATCGGGCTTTCCAGGCTCTCGTCGGGATGCATACGGAAGGACTCGCAGACCGCGAGGCGCAGCGAATGGTAGCGGCGGCACTGCGCGGGGCGCGCCTCGTACGCGGAGCAGGTGCCGTCCTCGGCGAGGAGCGCGCAGGCGAGGCTCGTGCGCTTGCGCGCCTCCTCGCCCAGCTCGCGAGTGCGGGCCACATTGTCGCGCAGCCGCCGCACCACCTCCGCGAGCTGCTCCACCGTGAAACGGCGCCTGAGCCACTCGGCGAGCGCGAAGGCCTCGTGGGGTTGCACGTGAACGCGCAGGTGGCAGCAGTGGCTGCATCCCCTGGTGCACGCGAGCGCGAGCGCATGGCCGCCGACGGTCGCCTCCACCACGGCGTCGACGGTGCGGTGGAATGTCACCACGGCGACGGCGAGCTTCGCCGGGTCGCGCGCTCCGGCGAACGCGGCGCGGGCGGCGCCTCCCCAGTCGGAAAGCCCGGCCGTCACGATGCGCCGGGCAGCTGCGCGGTCAGCCCGGGCGCGGGCGACCGGATGTCCACGCGCGATGTCGCGGACGGAAGGCTCGTCTCCACGTGCTACGTGCGCGGCTTGGGCATCAGATCCGTGATCGTCCCCTCGGCCATCTCGGCCGAGAAGTAGATCGTCTCGGAAAGGGTCGGATGCGGATGGATCGTGAGCCCAATGTCCTCCGCGTCCGCCCCCATCTCGAGCGCGAGCACCGTCTCCGAGATGAGGTCGCCCGCGTTCACCCCGACGATGCCGGCACCGAGGATGCGCCTGCTCCCCTTCTCGAACAGGATCTTGGTGAGCCCCTCCTCGCGGCCCATGCCGAGCGCGCGGCCGCTCGCGCTCCAGGGGAAGACCACCTTCTCGTACTCGATGCCGCGCGCCTTCGCCTCGGGCTCCGAGACGCCCATCCACGCGACCTCGGGGTCCGTATAGGCCACGCTCGGGATGGCGCGCGCTTCCCAGGCGTGGTGCTCCATGCCGGCGATCACCTCCGCGGCGAGCTTGCCTTCGTGCGTCGCCTTGTGCGCGAGCATCGGCTCGCCGACGATGTCGCCGATCGCGAAGATGTGCGGGACGTTGGTGCGCATGCGGGAATCCACCGGGATCCACCCGCGTTCGTTCACGGTGACGCCAGCCTTCTCGGCGCCGATGCGGTGGCCGTTCGGGCGCCGGCCCACGGCGAGGAGCACGCGGTCGTAGGTCTCGGGCGCCGGCGCGGCTCCGCCGTCCGCGCCCTCGAACGTCGCGCGCAGCCCTTCCTTCAGCGCGTCGATCTTCGCGACCTTGGTCCTGAGCAGGACCTTCTCGTAGCGCTTCTCGATGCGCCGCGCGAGCGGCTTCACGAGGTCGGGGTCGGCCCCCGGGATCAGCCGGTCCATGAACTCGACCACGGTGACCTTGGCGCCGAGCGCGTCGTACACCGTCGCCATCTCTAGGCCGATGATGCCGCCGCCGATGATGAGCAGCCGCTTCGGCACGTCGTCGAGCGCGAGGGCGGCCGTGGAATCCATGAGGCGCGGGTCGTCGTAGGGCAATCCGGGGATGCGCGCCGACTGCGAGCCGGCCGCGATGATGCAATGGTCGAATGACACGACCCTGCGGCCTTCCTTTCCCTGCACCTCGAGGGTTTGCGGGGAGGCGAACGTGCCGGTGCCCTGGACCACGGTCACCTTGCGCGATTTCGCGAGTTGCGTAAGGCCCTTCGTGAGCTTGCCGACGACGCCGTCCTTCCACGCGCGCAGCTTCGCGAGGTCCACCTTCGGGCTGCCGAAGGAGACGCCGAATTGCGCCATCTCCGCGGCGTCCGCGATGACGCGCGCGGCATGCAGCAGGGCCTTGGAGGGAATGCAGCCCACGTTGAGGCAAACGCCGCCGAGCGTGGGATAGCGCTCGACCAGCACCACCTTCTTGCCCAGGTCGGCGGCGCGGAACGCGGCCGTGTAGCCGCCGGGTCCCCCGCCCAGCACGAGCACCTCCGCGTGGAGGTCCGCGTCGAGGCTCGCGAGGGTGGAGGTGAGGGCCTGGCGCAGGTCCGTGCGCTGCGGGGCTTGGGTGGCCGCGGCTTGCGCGGGCGCGGCCTGCGCGGCCGGAGCGGGTGCGGGCTTCGACGGTGCGGCCGACGCTGCCGAGGGCGCCGCCGCCGGCTTCGCCCCTTCCTCGGCCTCGAGGATCGCGATGAGCGAGCCCTGGGACACCTTGTCCCCGACCTTGACGCGCAGCTCCTTCACGCGCCCGGCCTGCGGCGAGGGCACGTCCATCGTCGCCTTGTCGCTCTCCAGCGTGACGAGCGAATCCTCCTTCTTCACGACGTCGCCGGGCTTCACCAGCAGGTCGATGACCGGCACGTCCTTGAAGTCGCCGATGTCCGGAACCCGGATCTCGATGGCCGCCACGGGCGCCTCCTAGAGCATGCCGCGCCGCAGGTCGGACAGGACCTGGGCGAGGTATGCGGTGAAGCGCGCGCCGAGCGCGCCGTCGACCACGCGGTGATCGTAGGAGAGGGAAAGCGGCAGCATGAGCCGCGGCGCGAACGCCTTGCCATCCCACACCGGCTTGGTCGCCGTGCGCGAAACGCCGAGGATCGCCACCTCCGGCGCGTT